>NZ_ARPN01000080.1:0-42662 GCF_054966645.1 Pseudoalteromonas sp. SANK 73390 | reverse complement strand
AACAATTACTCCAACTTCTAAATTAGAAGTTGGTGCGGAGGGAGAGACTTGAACTCTCACACCCGAAGATACTGGAACCTAAATCCAGCGCGTCTACCAATTCCGCCACCCCCGCATTAAATCACAAAAGCTAGAACGATGAGTTTGGTAGTAAATAAAAACATGGTGGCTATGCCCTGATTTGAACAGGGGACCCCATCATTATGAGTGATGTGCTCTAACCAGCTGAGCTACATAGCCATCTATTTTTATTTCTCATCATCGCTGATGCGGGGCGTATTATGCTGATATGGCCCAAACACGTCAATACCTTTTTTACAAAAAACTGCTCTTGGCGGTTTGTTTGCGGATTAAATAGCCGAATTGGTCACGTTAATGTCATTGCTAGTTGCTATTTTAATCAATTTAATAAAAAAGGGCCATTAGGCCCTTTTATTATTTAATGTGGTTTTAAACATTAAATAAGAAGTTTAATACATCACCATCTTTTACGATGTAATCTTTACCTTCTTGGCGGAATTTACCCGCATCCTTGGCTCCATTTTCACCACGATATTGAATATAGTCATCAAAAGCAATGGTTTGAGCACGAATAAAGCCACGCTCAAAGTCAGTGTGAATTTTACCAGCCGCTTGTGGTGCAGTTGCACCTACAGGAATGGTCCATGCACGAACTTCTTTAACGCCTGCGGTGAAATAGGTTTGTAGCTTCAATAACTCATAACCGCCACGGATCACTAAGTTTAGACCTGGTTCTTCAAGTCCTAAGTCTTCCATAAATTCCAGCTTATCTTCGTCATCAAGTTCTGACAGTTCTGCTTCGATAGCTGCACAGACAGGAATGACAACGGCATCTTCAGATGCAGCAATTTCACGTACTTTATCTAAGAATGGGTTGTTCTCAAAGCCATCTTCATTTACGTTTGCTATGTACATTGTTGGTTTAATGGTTAAGAAGTTTAAGCTCTTGATTGCTTCTTTTTCTTCTTTTTCCAATTGTAATGAACGTAGTGTCAAGCCTTCGTCTAAATGAGCTTTTACTTTTTCAAGCACCTCATTTTGGAATTTGGCTTCTTTATCGCCGCCTTTTGCTTTTTTTGCATTTCTTTGCACAGCACGATCTGCGGCGTCCATATCAGCCAAAACAAGCTCAGTGTTGATAACATCTATATCATCAGCAGGGTCGATAGTACCTGCGACGTGTACGATATTTTCATTTTCAAAACAACGGACTACATGGCCAATCGCATCAGTTTCACGAATGTTGGCTAAAAACTGGTTACCTAGGCCTTCACCTTTTGATGCACCTTTAACCAGACCTGCAATATCAACGAACTCCATCGTTGTAGGTAAAATACGCTGTGGGCTAACAATCTCTGCGAGTTGCTCGAGGCGATTATCTGGAACAGGTACCACGCCAGTATTTGGCTCGATAGTACAAAATGGAAAGTTTGCGGCTTCGATACCCGCTTTAGTTAATGCATTGAAAAGGGTAGATTTACCAACGTTAGGTAAACCAACAATGCCACATTTAAAACCCATAGTTTTGAACCCTATTTTAACTCAGATAAACGCGATAAATTTTTGATCACGGTTTAAATGAATGTAGTCTGTTTTGTGCTTTTAACACACCGTCTTTTGCTAAAATTTCCATGCAACGAACTGCCTCATCAACTGCAGCTTCAATTTTCTCTTGGTCTTCTTTAGGCGCTTTTCCTAGCACCCAGCCAGTTACTTTATCTTTGTGGCCCGGGTGACCAATACCAATACGTAAACGCATGAATTCTTTGCTGTTAGCCATTTTAGCAATAATGTCTTTTAAGCCATTATGGCCACCATGACCACCGCCTTTTTTCAACTTAGCAATTCCCGGTTCTAAATCCATCTCATCATGTGCAACAAGAATATGTTCTACCGGTATTTTATAAAAATTAGCTAGGCTACTCACCGCTTTACCACTTAAGTTCATATAAGTAGTTGGGATCAAAAGTTTAAATTCTTGATTATTGATGAGTATTTTACCAGTTAGGCCATGATGTTTGGCATCTGGTTTTAATTGGCAGCTGTAGCGTTTGGCGAGCTCGAGAATGAACCATTCACCAGCATTGTGACGTGTGTTTTGATATTCGGGGCCTGGATTAGCCAGGCCCACAAGCATTTGAATATTGCTCAAGGTGCTTACACCTCAATTATTATTCAGCAGCGTCTTCGTCAGTTGCTTCTTCTGATGCAGAACCCTTAGGTGCATTTAAAGTAACAACAGCTTGGTCATGGCCTTCACCTTTACCAAGTTCAACTGATGCAACACCAGCTGGAAGAGTGATGTCAGAAAGGTGAATAGTTGCACCTACTTCCATTGCAGCTACATCGATTTCGATGAACTCAGGTAGTGCTGCTGGTAAACATGTTACGTCGATTTCAGTAACTAGGTGAGCAACAGTGTTACCGCCTTTAGTTGCAGCTTCTTCGTTTAAGAAGTGAACTGGTACTTTAGTGTGGATCTTATGGTTAGCATCTACACGTTGAAAGTCTAAGTGAGTAACTTTAGGCTTAAATGGGTGACGTTGAATGTCTTTTAAGATTGCTTCAACAGACTCGCCAGCAATGTTAAGCGTAAGGATGTGGCTGTAGAAACCTTCATCTTCTTGTGCTTTTATTACTTTATTGTGCTCTAGAGTAAGCGCTAACGCTTCTTTATCAGCACCGTATAAAATTGCTGGTACTTTGTCTGCACGACGTAGGCGGCGGCTCGCACCCGTACCCAAGTCAGCACGTACTTCTGCATTCAATGTATATAATTCGTTAGACATAATGTTTCCAAAAATTTAATTAATGTTTAAGGTGCTCGCGACCAAACACCCTACCTAAAAAGGCGCGCTACTATACCATTGCCGGTGAATAAAGAAAACATAGAACCACAAAAAAAGCACCCTGGGGTGCTTTTTGCGTTTTACATCGATGTAGTCACACTGTAATTAGTGTTGGAACATCGCTGAAATAGACTCTTCGTTACTAATACGACGAATAGTTTCAGCTAGCATATCAGCAAGCGTAAGTACTTTGATATTGTCTAAAGCACGTAACTCATCTGACAATGGAATTGAGTCGGTAACAATAACTTCATCAATCACGGAGTTACGTAAGTTTTCAGCTGCTGCACCTGAGAGTACAGGGTGTGTAGCATAAGCGAATACGCGTTTTGCTCCGTGCTCTTTAAGTGCTTCAGCGGCTTTACAAAGCGTACCACCGGTGTCAATCATGTCATCAACGATAATACAGTCACGACCAGCAACATCACCAATAATATGCATAACTTGTGACACATTTGCTTGTGGACGACGTTTATCAATAATAGCAAGGTCGGTGTCATCAAGTAACTTTGCAATGGCACGGGCACGAACTACACCACCAATATCCGGCGATACGACAACAACATCTTCAAATTCACGTTCTTTCATGTCATCTAACAGTACCGGGCTACCAAATACGTTATCAACAGGAACGTCAAAAAATCCTTGGATTTGTTCAGCGTGAAGATCAACCGTTAAAACACGGTCAACACCAACGCTAGATAGGAAGTCAGCAACAACCTTAGCAGTGATTGGAACACGGGCAGAGCGCACACGGCGGTCCTGACGAGCATAACCAAAATAAGGGATAACAGCGGTAATACGACCCGCAGAGGCACGACGTAATGCGTCGACCATAACGATAAGCTCCATAAGGTTATCGTTTGTTGGGGCACAAGTTGACTGGATAATGAAAACATCCGATCCGCGTACGTTTTCATTGATTTGTACGCTGATCTCGCCGTCACTAAAACGACCAACAACAGCATCACCTAATTCAATGAATAAACGTTTTGCAACTTTTTGAGCTAACTCAGGTGTTGCGTTACCAGCGAAGAGCTTCATGTCAGGCACGGTAGGGTTCCTCAGGCACTGAATTTTTGGACTAACATGCAATGACAGAGTCAAAACAGGCTAACTTAAACAATTTACTTCTACATTTTAAGCCAATTATCTAGTTGCATATGCGCAACTGATATATTGGAACTTGGGGCTATAAACCCTTGCCAGTATGACGGTAATGAACTGAGCACACGCTGTGCTGCAGCTGCTGAATCAAATTCAACAAAACAACACGCTCCGGTTCCCGTCATACGAGACGGCCCGTATTTTAGCAACCACCCTAGGGTCTTTTCAACCTCGGGGTAGAGCTTTTTAACCAAAGTCTCACAATCATTGCGGGTATTTGACAGTTTCCAGTCAGTTGTAAGCTTCTTTGTGTCCCTAGGTAAGTCAGGGTGAGTAAATACCTTTTTAGTACTAACATGGACATTTGGAAATACCACACAAAACCAACGTTTCTCTAGGGTTACGGGCATTAAATTTTCACCAACACCCTGCGCTAATGCGGTTTTTCCATTGATAAAAACAGGCACGTCAGCACCTAATTTTAGGCCAATTTGAGCCAATTTTTGATTGCTTAAATTACATTGCCATAATTGATTAATCGCTAATAATGTTGTTGCTGCATCTGATGAACCACCACCAACACCTCCACCCATGGGCAAGTTTTTGGTTAATGTGACGCTGATACCTTTTTGAATTTGTTTATAAGGTTGCAGCGCCATAATTGCTTTGTAAATTAAGTTATCTTCTAAAGGAATATCCGCTGTATCGCCGATGATATTGATGCAATCTTGTTCATTAAGGCGAAAAGTCAACTCATCACCAAACTCTAAAAAGGTGAATAGCGTTTCGAGTTCGTGATAACCGTCAGCTCTTTTTGCATTGATATGTAAAAATAAATTAAGTTTGGCTGGCGCCATAAGCGTTAAAGTGGTCATATTAAAATTGCCATGAATTGAGCTGAACTTTTATTCGTAAGGTTTTATGAGATAGATTCATACGAGTGGGTAGCCACATGCCATCTACAAGTGAGAATTGTTGATATTGAGCTTGCCATAGCTGGCCTTGTTGATCAATCCAAGTACTTTTACTTAGGCGGCTTTGTTCATCATATTGGTTATTCGGGTTATCTACCATACCTGTAAGCCAAGTAGGTGCTTGAGCGATAGGCAAATCTAAGCCAGTGAGACGTTTTACTAATTGTTGACTGTCGGCGTCAACATAGGTCTTGCCGTCATGCTGCAGTTCACTGTGTTGTGCTAATTCTGTAAGCGATAATATGCGTGTGCCAATGAAACTCGTCAGGATAAGCTGCTGCTTATTATTTTTGTATTGCCAATTAAAGTTCGCAGATTGGCGTTGTGTATCACTGATAAAAGCTAATTTACCATTTGCTTGCCAGCTTGTTTGTTCCTTTAATGAGGCTCTCCAATCACTAGTTTGTGGCTGTGGAGGCGAGATTTTCTGCGCACATCCAGTAATAAATAAAAAAAACATGAGCAAAATCAAGTGAAATCGTGTCAAATGATGTTCCTTACTTTCCATATTCGATTGATTTTTGGTAAAATTGCCAACTTTAAAATAGGGCGCGGGCAATTCTGGCATCTATGACTATCATAGCACTAGGTATAAATCATAAAACTGCATCAGTAGAATTGCGCGAGAAAGTCGCTTTTTCACCTGAGCAATTATCTCAAGCTCTTATTGATCTTGCGCAACAAGCTCAATTCAAAGAAACAGTGATTGTATCAACCTGTAATCGTACCGAAATCTATTGTAGCCTTGAGCATGAGAATTCCCAAGTGCTTCTTCAGTGGCTTGCATGTTTTCATAATATAGATGAGTCGCAATTGAGCGATAATGTATATGTCCATCATAACCAAGATGCCATAAATCACTTGATGCGTGTAGCCTGTGGGCTTGACTCATTGGTGCTCGGCGAGCCACAAATTTTAGGTCAAATTAAGCAAGCTTATAATAGTGCCAAACAGCATCATGGAATAAAGCCAACTTTTGAGCGTTTGTTTCAAAAAACATTTTCTGTTGCCAAACAAGTACGTACTGAGACTGATATTGGTGCAAGCGCGGTTTCTGTTGCATATGCGGCCGTAAATTTGGCCAAGCATATATACGGTCAGTTAGATAAAACCCGGGTGTTACTTATTGGTGCCGGTGAAACGGTTGAACTTGTGGCAAGGCATTTGTATCAGCATCACCCTAAGTCGATTACGGTTGCTAACAGAACTATTGAACGAGCTCAAGGCTTAGCAAGTGAAGTGCAAGGCCAAGTGATATCTCTTGCGCAATTGCCAGAAGAATTACACAAAGCAGATATTGTGATCTCCTCAACCGCTAGTACGTTGCCAATTATCGGTAAAGGGGTGGTTGAACAGGCGCTTAAACAGCGCCGCCATAAGCCTATGTTGTTTGTTGATATTGCAGTACCGCGCGATATTGAAAGCCAAGTAAGTGAGTTAGATGCCGCTTATTTGTATTCAGTGGATGACTTGCAAGCCATTGTTAGCGAAAATATGGCAAGCCGAGAACAAGCAGCACGTCAAGCACAAGCTATTATAGAACAAAGAACGCGAGAGTTTGCCCAATGGCAACGCTCGTTAAAATCTGTTGATGTAATTGTTCAATACAGAGACAGTGCCCAGCAAATTAAAACAGAGTTGGTTGAAAAAGCACTCAACCAACTAGAATCAGGCAAGCCTTCAGAAAAGGTGTTGCTAGAGTTGGCTAATAAATTAACTAACCGTTTAACTCACGCCCCGACAAAAGCGATTCAACAAGCCGCTAAGTTGGGAGATTTTGAGCAGTTAGCACAACTTAAACAAACATTAGGAATTGAGCAGGAATAATACGTTAATGAAAGAGTCCGTATATCGTAAATTAGAGACCTTAGCTGAGCGCTATGAAGAAGTGCAAGCAATGCTAAGTGATCCAGAAGTAATTGGTGATCAGAACCGTTTTCGTACACTATCAAAAGAGTACTCAGAACTTGAAGATGTTGTAAAAACGTTTGCTGCCTATCAACAAGCTCAAGAAGATGTAGCAACATCAGAAGAAATGCTAAAAGATTCAGATCCTGATATGCGCGAAATGGCCCAAGAAGAGTATAAAGAAGCAAAAGCGGCGATAGTGCAGTTAGAGGATGACTTGCAGGTATTAATGCTACCTAAAGATCCAAAAGACAGCAACAACGTGTTTCTTGAGGTCCGTGCCGGTACGGGTGGCGATGAAGCGGCTATTTTTGCTGGAGACTTATTTCGCATGTACAGCCGTTATGCTGAAACTCAAAAGTGGAAGGTAGAAGTAGTCAGCACCAATGAAGGTGAACACGGTGGCTATAAAGAAGTGATAGCAAATATCAGTGGTGATGGTGTTTACGGAAAGCTAAAATTTGAATCTGGTGCGCACCGAGTGCAGCGAGTACCTGAAACTGAATCTCAGGGCCGTGTACATACTTCAGCATGTACGGTTGCAGTAATGGCGGAAATCCCTGAAGCTGAAGCAATTCAAATTAATTCGGCAGATTTAAAAGTTGATACATTTAGAGCATCAGGTGCTGGTGGCCAGCACGTCAATAAAACAGACTCTGCTATTCGTATAACTCACATCCCTACAGGGGTTGTGGTTGAGTGTCAGGATGAGCGTTCACAGCATAAAAACCGTGCCAAAGCTCTATCCGTTTTAGGCGCACGTTTGCAACAAGCTGAAGATGAAAAACGCCAAGCTGCAGAAGCATCAGAACGTCGGAATCTGGTAGGTAGTGGCGATCGCTCAGAACGTATTCGTACTTACAACTACCCACAAGGGCGTATTACAGACCACCGTATCAATTTGACTTTATATCGCTTGAATGAAGTGGTGGCAGGCGAGCTAGGAGCAATTATTGATCCATTATTGCTTGAACATCAGGCTGACCTACTCGCGGCGATGGGTGACGATTAATCGTGTCATTATTTAATGTTGCCGAGGCTGTTGCTTGGGCAACAAAAATACTCAATAAAACCTCACCAAGTCCTAAACTAGATAGTGAGGTTTTATTGCTACACAGTCTCGATAAGCCACGCAGTTACTTATTTGCTTGGCCTGATGCGTCACTTAACGAGTCACAGCAAGAACATTTTGAAGCGTTGATAGCAAGGCGACAAGCAGGTGAACCCGTTGCACACATTGTTGGAGAAAGGGAGTTTTGGAGTCTCCCTTTAGAGGTTAATGCAAGTACCTTAATTCCTCGTCCAGACACTGAAACTTTAGTAGAACATGCATTGACGCTTACCTTACCATCAGTAGCAAAAGTGCTCGACTTGGGCACCGGAACAGGCGCAATTGCATTAGCCCTTGCATCTGAGCACCCGAACTGGCAAATAAGTGCTTTGGACTACTCAGTGGATGCTGTTGCCCTTGCAAAACGAAATCAGCAAAAACTCGGTTTAAATAATGTCTATATAAAACAAAGTAATTGGTATCAGGCTGTAACTAATGAAAAGTTTGATCTGATTGTGAGTAACCCACCGTACATAGAGAGTGATGATCACCATTTGTCTCAAGGAGATGTAAGGTTTGAACCGCTTACTGCGCTTGTGGCTGATGATGAAGGGATGGCTGACATTAAAACGATTATTGCTCAAGGTACTGAACACCTAAATCATGGCGGTTATTTGTTAATTGAGCATGGGTATAGGCAAGCTGCTAAATTGCAGCAGTATTTTGCACAAATGGCGTATAGCAATATACTTACAATTAAAGATATGGCAGGCTGTGATCGTGTAACTCTAGCTCAATGGCTAGGGAAGTCCCCATAATAATTAAATTGATGTGCACTTAAAGGATCTCTATATGGATGATTTTTTGTTTTCTGATGAACCGAACGAAGTCATTGAGCCGGAAAGCAGCGGTAAGTGGAAAGTGATCATCGTTGATGATGAACCTGAAGTCCATGCAGTGACTAAACTTGCGCTGAGTGATTTTGAATTTCAAAAAAAGCGATTAGAGTTTTTAAGTGCGTATTCTGGAGAAGAAGCACGAAAAGTGATCAAAGAGCACCCCGATGCTGCCATTGTATTACTTGATGTGGTAATGGAAACCGATGATGCAGGTTTGCAGGTTGCTAAATTTATCCGTGAAGAAGCAAAAAACAACCATATTCGAATTATTTTAAGGACGGGTCAACCGGGGCAAGCGCCAGAGCGGCAAGTTATTGTTAATTATGATATCAATGATTATAAGTCAAAAACGGAATTGACAGCTCAGAAGTTATTTACGGTTGTGATGTCTAGCTTGCGCTCTTACCGTGATATTCTTGCTATCGAACAATCCCGCCAAGGTTTAGAGAAGATAATCTGTGCATCGCGAGATATTTTTGCGACTCACTCAATCGAGCATTTTATTCAAGGCGTAATGCAACAACTGACGTCTTTGTTAGGTACTGTTGATGAAGCAATGTATGCCACCTCGTTAGTAGCAAGTAATCAGTGTAGTAAGCAAAGTGGGCAGTTGGTAGTATTTACCGGTCGAGGCGAGTTTGAGCGCAGTGAAGGCAAACCAATTAGTGAGGTACTTACTTCTGATCAGCTTGAAGCTTGCAATCAGGCTCTTCAAGATAAAGGCATAGTATATAAAAACAACTATTTATTTGCTTATTGCTCCAGTGAATATAATCATAGTTCTATGCTATTTGTATCAGGGATCCCAGAGCATTTAACTGATACGCAAAAGCATCTTATAAAAATATTTTCACAAAATGTGCAGTTAGCTTATGAAAATGTACAATTACAAGCTGAGATTGAAAGTACTCAACAAGAGCTTGTTTATCGTTTAAGCGAAGCCTTAGAGCAGCGCTCTACAGAAACAGGGAATCATGTTAAACGTGTGGCCTATTTATGTGAGTTGTTTGGTAAATACAGTAAACTGAGTCACCATGATGTTGAATTACTTAGAATGGCATCACCATTACATGACGTGGGTAAAGTAGGTATACCTGATGCTATTTTAAATAAGCCCGGTAAGTTAGATGATAAAGAATGGGATGTAATGAAATCGCATACTTTAAAAGGCTATAAAATTTTACAAGACTCGCGGCGTGAGATAGTCAATGCCGGAGCAATTATCGCCAAAGAACATCATGAGAAATGGGACGGCAGTGGCTACCCTGACGGTAAAAAGGGCGAAGATATTCATATTTATGGCCGTATAGTCGCTTTGGCTGATGTGTATGATGCTTTACGTCATAAGCGCTGCTACAAAGCATCTTGGGGTAAAGAGCAAGCATTGGAGGAAATTAACAAGCAAAAAGGCAAACATTTTGACCCTAAGTTAGTTGATATATTAAATGCACATATCGATGATGTTGAAGGTATTTTGACGCGTTACCCTGATAAACCACAATAAAAAGAGATTTTATGGATTACATAGCAATAAAGCATACACACGTACTGTTTGCTGTTTTGAGTATTTTACTGTTTTTCACCCGTGCAATTTCTCGTTTGGCTACCGGAAAGATAGCGGCCAACAAAGGTGTATTTATCACCAGTCATAGTGTTGATACATTACTGTTAATATCGGCCGTCGCGTTATTGGCAATAGGTAAAATTAACCCAATTGACCAGCCGTGGTTGATTGAGAAAATCATACTTGTTGTTGCATATATTGTATTAGGTATAGTGAGTGCGAAGGCAAGTACTCGGACTTTGCAAGTTGGTACTTTGGTTGCTGTAGTTTTTTCTTTGTTAGGGATTGGTTATTTAGCAGGCACAAAATCTGCACTTATTTTATAGTTCAAATTCTTGTTTTAAATACATAAAAGCGCATGATTTAATGCGCTTTTTTTATCTTTGAGTTTCATAAAAATATATTCGATACAAATTTTTTCACACAAGCGCCACAGTATCACTATTTGGGTCTTTAACAAAAAGTGATAGACTAGTCCTTCGTTTATAGATTATGTGAGTTAATGCGGTATATATGACTGATATCTGGTTCGAAGAACAAGGTGGTAGTACAGAGTACATACTTCAAGATGCTTTGCTAAGATGTATCAAAGCTGAGTTGCACTGGGATGCGCAAGCCAAATTAGAAAACAGCTTTTGTCAGCTTGCAGAGTTTGAGTTGTCAGTAGATAGACTTTGCAGCCAGTATTCACAACAACATCAACGATTAGATAAATTATTGGATGCTTTTTATACCGATTGGCTGTTCAGTGGCAGTGATCAGAATATTCCAGAGCATTTACTCAATAGTGTTTGCTATACCTTAAATATGCGAAGTGGATCACCTACCTCATTGGCGTTAGTTTTAAGTCATTTGCTAAAGCGTGCTCAGTTTGATGCCAATATTGCTTTGAGCCAAGGCGAGGTTATGGTGCATGTAGCGATAAGTAATGATGAAGGCTACTTAGTCGATCCAAATAGCGGTCAACAAACTTGGTACATCATACCAGAGAACGAACAAGATAAAGACCAAGAAGAAGAGCCAACAGAGATAGTTACAGATGATGAAGCCGTCAAGTTGTATTTAGCACAGCAAAAGTGGGCATTTATTGCAGTAGATAAATTTGGTCATGCATTGAGCTGTGTTGAATTGTTGATGGACCTGATAGGTGATGACCCCTATGAGCGCCGCGACAGAGGCTATTTACTTAACCAGTTAAACTGTCCAAAAATGGCGAAAGCTGATTTACAGTTCTTCGTGGATGAATGCCCTGATGACCCTACGATTGAAATAATTGAGCATCAAATTTCAGAGCTTGCCGATCACAACAACATACTACATTAATAGTAACAATACAGAGGAACGGTATGTCACAAGGAAGCGCTTTAATTACCAATAATGCAGTTATATTGGGTTTGCTCGCACTTATTCTTGGTTTTGTTTTTTATACGTCTAATTTAAAGCAGGGCTTTTGGGCTAAGTTTTATAAGTATGTTCCCGCACTGTTAATGTGCTATTTCCTACCTTCTTTACTGAACACCTTTGGTATCGTTGATGGTAGTAATAATGATGTTTATACCGTAGCAAAATACTTCTTATTGCCCGCCTGTTTGGTATTACTCACTTTAAGTATCGACCTCAAAGCGATAATGGGGCTGGGTAAAAAAGCGTTAATTATGTTTTTAACAGGGACCGTTGGCGTTGTGATAGGTGGGCCCATTGCATTACTAATTGTAGCAACCGTGATGCCTGATTTGCTCGGTGTGGCAGGGCCTGATGCGTTATGGCGGGGTATGGCTGCATTGGCTGGAAGCTGGATTGGCGGTGGGGCAAACATGCTGGCCATGAAAGAGATTTACGGCGCTGGTGGCGAAATATTTACCATCATGGTCACAGTCGATATTGTAGTCGCTAATTTGTGGATGGCAGTCTTATTGTTACTCGCGGCAAGGCATAAAGAGATTGATGCGAAAACAGGGGCAGATACTCGCTCAATTGACCGTTTAATTGATAAGGTGCAGCAGTTTGAAGCCCAACATGCTCGAAAGCCAGAGTTGAGAGACTTGATGATTTTATTGGCTTTGGCGTTTGGAGCGACGGGGGTGGCACATTTTGCAGCTGATTTACTGGTGCCATTTTTTATAGATAATTACCCAGAGCTGAAAAAGTTTTCGCTGCACAGTAAATTATTTTGGATTATCGTTTTGGTAACGACTATAGGATTGGCATTATCGTTTACCAAGGCTAGACAATTTGAAGCCGTTGGGGCTTCTAAGGTTGGCGCGAGCTTTTTGTATATCTTGATTGCAACAATAGGCTTGCATATGGATATTGCAAAGATAATTGAAGCACCAAAATATATAGTCATAGGTGTAATTTGGATGGGAATTCATGTTGGCTTGCTATTTTTGGTCGCTAAACTCATCAAGGCCCCTGTATTTTATGTTGCGGTAGGTAGTAAAGCAAATATAGGGGGGGCTGCCTCTGCACCTGTGGTGGCATCGGCATTTCACCCTGCATTAGCACCTGTTGGTGTATTATTAGCAGTACTTGGCTATGCGTTGGGTACTTATATGGCGTGGCTCTGTGGGCAGTTACTACGCATTATTGGCAGTTAAGTTGGAAAAAAAATGAACACACAAACGATTAGTTTGGCTAACATTGAAATTGCAAATGATAAGCCATTTACACTATTTGGTGGAATGAACGTTCTAGAATCTCGTGATTTGGCAATGCGTATTGCAGAACACTATGTTGAAGTTACACAAAAACTAAATATTCCTTATGTTTTTAAAGCATCTTTTGATAAAGCGAATCGTTCGTCGATTAATTCATATCGTGGTCCGGGTATGGACGAGGGCTTGAAAATATTTGAGGAAATTAAGAAAACCTTTAATGTGCCATTAATCACCGACGTGCATGAACCACATCAAGCACAGCCAGTTGCCGAAATAGTTGATATTATTCAGTTGCCAGCATTTTTAGCACGACAGACAGATTTAGTCGTTGCTATGGCAAAAACAGGTGCGGTGATCAACGTTAAAAAGCCACAGTTTTTAGCACCGCATGAAATGCGCCACATTGTGAAAAAAATCAATGAAGCTGGTAACGAGCAAGTGATTTTATGTGAACGTGGTAGTAGCTTTGGTTATAATAACTTAGTCGTTGACATGCTTGGTATGGATGACATGAAGCATATGGCCCCAGTTATTTTTGATGCAACCCATGCATTACAACGACCGGGTGGCCGTAGTGATTCAGCTGATGGACGTCGTGCTCAGGCTGCAGAGCTTTCACGTAGTGGTATGGCACTGGGTTTAGCGGGATTATTTATTGAGGCACACCCTAATCCTAATGAAGCAAAATGTGATGGCCCTTGTGCTTTGCCATTGGCGAAATTAGAAGGGTATTTACAGCAAATGAAAGCAGTTGATGAGCTAGTAAAAAGCTTTTCTGAGCTTGATACTAGCGCGGCAGATTTATAAGCAAAACAGCAAGCGCATATTAATGTGCGCTTGCTAAATTTGTAAGGCTCTTTAGCTATGTCCAGAAGATTCCCCCCCTTAAATGCACTTAAAGCGTTTGAAGCCGCAGCTCGACATTTAAGTTTTACCAAAGCAGCAGAAGAGTTATATGTAACTCAAGCTGCAGTGAGCCATCAAATTAAGATTCTAGAAGAGCATTTGGGCCTTAAATTGTTTTTACGTAAAAACCGTTCTTTGTTGCTTACAGAAGAAGGGCAAGGCTATTTTCTGGACATCAAAGAAATATTCACTCAGCTTGTAGATGCTACTGAAAAACTACTGGCTCGTGGGGCTAAAGGGTCTTTAACGGTCAGTTTAACACCGAGTTTCGCGATTCAGTGGTTAGTCCCTCGGCTTAGTTTATTTAACGAACTACATCCAGAAATTGATGTGCGAATTAAAGCACAAGACCATGACGAAAATTCATTAACAGATGATGTTGATGTGGCAATATATTATGGACGTGGACACTGGAGTGGTGTGCAAACCCATAAACTTCATACCGAATACCTAGTGCCTTTATGTAGCCCACTATTACTTAATGGTCCAAAGCCGCTAGATCAACCAAGTGATTTGTCACAGCATACATTGCTTCATGATACAACTCGACGTGCATGGAAAGCGTGGATGAAAACCGCTGGCGTACGTAATATTCAGGTTAATCAAGGACCAATTTTTAGTCATTCTTCAATGGTTTTACAAGCTGCCGTACATGGTCAAGGTGTTGCATTAGGCAATAGTGTATTGGCTAAACCTGATTTAGACTCCGGGCGTTTAATTATTCCATTCAATCATGTGCTTGAGAGTAAGAATGCCTACTACTTAGTATTGCGCGAGGCGCAATCAGAATTAGGTAAAATCGTTTCATTTAGAGATTGGATGCTCAGTCTTGTTGAGCAAGAGCAACTGTAATGTCAATACACTGGTTTAGACCAAATCAACCGATTGCCCAATTAATTTTCGCCCATGGAGCCGGAGCAGGTTGCGATTCGCCTTTTATGCAAACAATGGCGCAACATTTATGTGATTTAAACATTCAAGTCGGGCTATTTGATTTTGAATATATGCAACAAGCCAAAGCGCTTGGTAAGCGTCGCCCACCAGAGCGAGCCCCTAAATTACTTGCTTATTTTGTCAAGCAACTAGCGCAAGCTGACAAGCAGTTGCCATTATTTATTGGTGGTAAGTCGATGGGGGGAAGAATGGCCTCAATGTTAGTTACACAAGGATTTGACTCTGTTAAAGGAGTGATTGCAATGGGTTACCCATTTCACCCTCCGGGTAAACCGCTCAAGCTGCGAACAGAACATTTTGTCGATATGCCTTGCCCATTTTTAGTGCTTCAAGGTGAGCGTGATACGTTTGGAACAAAGGCAGAGTTGTTAGCAATGCAATTCAAAAAAAGACCTGATTTTGTATGGTTTGCAGATGGTGATCACTCACTTAAGCCACGTAAGAAAAGTGGTTACCGTGAAGCTGAACATTTACTTGAAGCTGCAAAACATGCCGCCCAGTTTATGCAGGAATATAGTCATGATTAAGCTATTTTTACTCGCAGGAAGTATATTTTGTATGCTATCTGTTGCTCTTGGCGCATTTGCAGCTCACGGCTTAAAACGTCACCTAGATGAGTATGCATTAGGGGTTTTTAAAACCGCCAGTGAATACCAAATGACCCATGGCATTGCGTTGATTGCAGTTGCGCTATTAATGAAATGGGGCGTCAAAGTCAGTATGTCAGGCTGGTTTTTGATTGTGGGCATACTGCTTTTTAGCGGCAGTTTATACATATTAGCGATAACCGGTATTAAATGGTTAGGGGCAATTACTCCGATTGGAGGAGTATGCTTTATTGCCGCGTGGCTCGTTTTAATAGTCAAAATAAGCAAACATTCATTTTAAAAGAGAGCTCAAATGTCGAGTGTTGTAATTTATTGTCGTAGTGGGTTTGAAAATGATGCTGCTGCGGAAATTAACCACCATGCTGCTTTGCAAGGAGTTGCGGGCTATGTAAAGGCTAAACCAAATACCGGTTTTGTCACATTTGAGTGCTTTGCACCAAATGATGCCCAGTTGTTGATAAAAAAAATTAATTTTAAAAGCTTGGTATTTGCTCGCCAGTGGTTTGCTGGCACATTGCTTAATAATATGGATATTGAGGATCGAGTCAGTGCGGTTAAAAGGCAGGTTGATGACTTTCCACTTTGTGGTGATTTACGAGTCGAAACTCCGGATACCAACGAGGGAAAAGAGCTTTCAAAGTTTTGCAAAAAGTTCTCTACTCCATTGGCAAAAAGTCTAGAGAAGCACAATAAGCTGACAAGAGACTATAAGCCAGCAAAACCTGTGTTACATGTGCTGTTTTTAGCCAATGATACGGCTTATGTTGGGTATTCATTGAGTAGCAATAACTCACCGTTTTTTATGGGGATCCCGCGTTTAAGAATGCCCAGTGATGCTCCGAGTCGTTCCACTTTAAAATTGGATGAAGCGTTTAACGTATTCGTACCAAAAGAGCAAGCTGAGCAGCGTGTGCAATCAGGAATGAGAGCGGTTGATTTAGGTGCGTGCCCTGGAGGTTGGACTTATCAATTAGTGCGCCGTGGTATGTTCGTTGCTGCTATTGATAACGGCCCGATGAATGATGCACTCATGGAATCAGGGCAAGTAAAGCACTACACCGAAGATGGCTTTAAATACTTACCAGAAAAACGCAATATTACTTGGTTAGTGTGCGACATGGTTGAAAAACCTTTGAAGGTTACTAACTTAATGCTTGATTGGATAGTCAATGCTTTTGCTAAAGAGTTAATATTTAACCTAAAGCTGCCAATGAAAAAACGTTTTGATAGTGTGTATGAGTGCTTAACGCTCATTCATGAACAGTTGGCTAAATATGAAGTGGACTATGAGCTACAAGCCAAGCACTTGTATCACGACAGAGAAGAAGTGACGGTACATATTAAAGTTAATCGTGTGCCAGAGAAGTTATACAGCTAATACAAAGTAGCTCATTGTCGGGCTACTTACTCCCTCTTACTATTCATTTTACCCATTTCACTGCAAGCTTTTTGACTTATCTTACTTCATCACATTTAAGGATATGAAGGTTTACTTTCAGTGTGGGTGGTGTAATTATGGGTCCAGCTAACAGCCTAAGGAGAAAGCCCATGGATAAAATTAACCTAGCAGATAAGTTTTCACAGTTTGATGAGTACTGGACACCAAAAATAATTGCTGAATCGAATAATCAATTGGTGAAAATAGCCAAAGGTGAAGGGGAACTTGTTTGGCATAAACACGATAATGAAGACGAGCTGTTTATCGTGTTTAAAGGGCAATTAACTTTGCAATTAAAAACAGAAAATATTGTACTCAACCCCGGTGAAATGTACGTTGTACCTAAAGGTGTTGAGCATTGCCCAAAAGCCACACCTGATACCCATTTTCTGATGGTGGAGCCAGCCTCTACCGCACATACCGGCGAAGTGGATAGCGAACTAACTGTTTCACAAGAACAACAACAATGGATATAGTTGAATCATAATTACATGGTGAGTACTCACTTTATTAATTCACGGTGAAAGGTTTATGTTTGTCATCATGAATAAACCAATGTGCTGACATGTTCGCGAAAGTAATCAATTTGACCGTTTGATTCGTGAGAAATAATATAGGTTTGGCTATCAACGTCTTTTTGAGCTAAACCATACCAGAATGATTGACAAAATGTTGTGCAATACCAACCAGGCCCTAACGGTTGAGAATTTAATGATTTTATAGTGGTGCCTTTGGGAAAGATATCCTGACCTAATCGGGTCAGTAGCGTTATAAAATCAGCTTTATTTTTACACTGTTGCCAGCATGTATCTGCATCATCTTTATAATGATCAATTCTCAAATCAATATCTTCTGCAATAAATTCAAGTAGTGTCATATCCCCTTGCTCAAATAGATTTAATAACTGGTGAATTGCAATTGCACTATTTCGCTCATACATAGATTTTCTCTCTTATTTGGTTAGCCAAAAATGAACCCTTAACACCAACCTGCAATAATACTTAATCATTTTTAGGAACTAAATCTAACACTAGCTGCGCTATACATTTATCTCTTATAACAAAAGCATAGCGAAATACCTGCCTGGCTATCGATAAAGTTTCATGGTCTCAAAATAGATCACTTATTTAAGCGGGTTAGGATAAGTTCAATAATGTGAGTTATAAGGTATTTTCTATTTCAAAACCCTTATTCAAACTTGAGGTTAAATTAGCAATTACGTATCCATAGGTATAATATTGTTTATATTTTCAAGGTATAGATAAATTGTATGATAGAAATAAAGCCACTACGTTATTTTGTTGCCGCTTATGAAGAAGGCTCAATAACGGCAGCAGCATCACGTTGTTTTATCGCTCAGCCATCTATTACACATGCAATAAAAGCGCTGGAAACGACTTTAGGTGTCATATTATTTGAACGTACTAAGCAAGGTATTAAAGCAACAAAGCAAGGGCATATGCTTTATACACTAGCGTGCGATTTACTATTACAAAATCAACAACTCCACGCGGCGTTTGTACCTAGCAACAAAACTGAACTTTATCTCTATGTGCAGCCGGATATTAACATTGAACATTACGCAAATATCATTCGCTCTATTCAGCAAAGGGGTAATAACATTAGTCTTTCGATTGCAAGCTCTGTTGAGCAATCGCAATTAGCAATTATTGATGAACAACGTTTACCAACACAATTTAATAGTACTCAGCTTAATCAAGAGTGTTATCAACTATTGGTTCGACATGACCATAAACTTGCAAAAAATAAAAGGGTCACGCTCAATGATTTTAAATCATTTACATTTATTGAAAGACCATACTGCACTAATCGAAAAGAGTTTGAACGCCTGATCCATGTTAATAACATGCATATTACGTATAAAGGAAAAGCGATTCACGACCTTCAATTGCAAGGTTTGGTGAAGTTAGGTTTTGGAGTAGCTGTTATTCCTCAGTCTTATATTCCAAAGGATGATGAGCTGGCTACTATTCCTATTGCTTTGGATACGCCTATATCACGGTCGATAGTATTAGCCTATCGTAAACTACCGGCACAGCTGATATCGTTTATAGAGCAAGTAGTGAGCACAGATGGTATTTGAATACAATGAATATTGATAACTTAGAATAAGGAGTGATAAGCGTAATCGCCAGTAGCAAAAGGATATTGGTAAAGCATTGTAGAGACCACCGACGCTGGGCAGTCTCTAAAAATTTGTAACCTGAAATAGCCGAAGTTACTTCTTTTTCTTTTGCTTAGCCTTTAATTTTTTCTTGGCCTTGATTTTTACTGGATCTTTCTTTTTCTTAGGCAGCTTGGCTTCTTTATGTTGAGGCTCGACTCCTTTGATAATACGTCGCTTTAAGCCTTGTTCAGTATAGCGCTCTACTTTTTTCAAAATAGCGGCATCGTGCGCTTCAACTAATGAAATAGCGGTGCCTTTTTTACCCGCTCTCCCTGTACGGCCTATTCGATGAACATAAACATCAGCTGTACGTGGCATATCAAAGTTAATCACGTGGGTGATGTCAGGTACATCAATTCCTCTTGCAGCAACATCTGTCGCTATTAAAATACGTGTTTTACCACTGTGAAAGCTTGCCATAGCAGACATACGTTTATCTTGAGGCATTTCGCCACGTAGCCAAGTGGTTTTGATGTCATTGGTATAGAGCTCACCAACAAGTTGTTCTAGTCGCTCACGGGTTTTGACAAACACGATGGCTTTGTGTACTTCTTCATCATTTTTAAGAAGATGCGTAAGCATCGCGAGTTTATGCTTGTAATCGTCAGCTAAATGCACCCATTGGTGAATTTTCGCTTTTTCTTTACGTGATGACTCTGCTTCTAACAATGCTGGATCAGTTAGGATCCGCTCTGCAAATAGCTCTACACTGTCGCCCTCTAGCGTGGCTGAAAATAAAAAGCATTGACGGCGATTTTTAGCTTCATCACAAATGCGTAGCATTTCTTTTTTAAAGCCTAAATCCAGCATTCTGTCGGCTTCATCTAAAATAAGTAGCTCAACATTCTCTGCATGGAAGTTTTCAGTTTCTAGATATTCCATTAGTCGACCAGGTGTAGCTATCAGAATATCGTTATTTTTTTCAAAGATTTCTTTGTGGCTACCATAATTGATACCACCCGTTACCACCCCAATACGCAGGTGCGTATTAGTCGCGAGAAGCTGACATTGCTCATGTATTTGATAAGCAAGCTCTCGTGTAGGTGTCATGATAAGGACACGCGCAAAACCAGGATCTCTACGCGGAAAGTCAAGCAAGTACTGAACTGCGGGGATCAAGAAAGCGGCTGTTTTACCCGTTCCTGTTGGCGCCGAAGCTAAAATGTCACGGCCTCTTAGTGCTTCAGGTATTGCGAGTTGTTGAATGCTGGTGGCTGTTTCGTAGCCCATTTTGTCAATGGCGGCCAAAACTTTGCCATCGAGATCAAATTCAGAAAATTGCATAGCGCATCATAAATAAAGGACAATGAACGCAATTATACGCGCGATGTCTATTTTGGAAAAGGTGAATCATGTCTGGGTTTGAATTTAAACAATTTAAGGTACAACAATTGAACACGGCAATGAAGGTTTCAACCGATGGTATATTGCTTGGAGCTTGGGTAAATTTGCAAGAAACCAAGCATGTTTTAGATATCGGGTGTGGGACCGGATTGCTGTCTTTGATGTGTAAGCAGCGTAAACCAAGCCTCTATGTCGATGCCGTTGAAATTGATAGCGGCGCTATATCTGATGCGCGCAATAATATTGCACAAAGCCCTTGGCCTGATGTGCAATTACATCACACTGATATTCAGTCGTTTTCTGCAGCTATTAAATATGACTTAGTGATATGTAACCCTCCTTACTTCAATGACAGCTTAAAGGGACAAAATCAGTCAAGAAATATTGCACGTCATACCGATAGCTTGAGCTTTCAAGCACTGCTTGAGGCTTTTATAAAAGTCAGTCACCGTACGTCTAGATTAGTGTTTATCTTGCCATGTAAAGAGGCAGAGCAGTTTGTTGCTATGGCCAAGTCGGCTCAACTTTTCTTATTACGCCATGGTTTAGTATCTAGCACCTCTGAAAAAGCACCGACTCGTAGCCTAATGGAATTGGGTTTTTGTAAGCCACAAAGCCCTCAAGTACAGTCATTGTGTATTTATCAACATATGCGCAATTATAGCCCTGAGTATATTGCACTATGCAAAGATTTTTATTTAAAAATGTAACTAAATAGGGTGTAAGCCCATTACCTAAAACTCCTTCCACAATGCCATTAATACAGGTGTCATCGCGCCCTGTAAGCGGCTGTAATTTATTTTCTATTACTTTGAACTAAAGTCAAAGTTCATTGTTAAAAAAGTGTTTCGCAATCCTAATTTAAGTGTCGGGACTGTCAGAGCACCCCATGGCTGTGTGCAAGTTGCTGATGGGTAGATTAAAGGAGTAAGCGTTATGATTTTAACTGCTAGCACGACGTTACCAACTCAATTAGGCTCGTTCGATGTAAAGATTTATCGTAACGATAAAGGCGAAGAGATTACTGCAATATGCAAAGGTGAGTTGGAAGGTCGCCGTGATTTACCCGTTAGAATGCACTCTGCATGTTTTACTGCTGAGACATTGGGGTCGTTGAAGTGTGATTGTAAGCAGCAGTTAGACTTTGCGCTTGCTTACATAGAGCGCCATCAAGGCATGGTTATTTACCTACCTCAGGAGGGCCGAGGAATAGGGCTAAGTAACAAGATCAAAGCCTATGCATTGCAAGAGCAGGGCTATGATACGATAGAAGCAAACACCTTACTTAACTTACCAATTGACGCCAGAACTTATGACGATGCAGCGCAGATATTGCAGTTGCATAAGTTATCGTCAGTTCGCCTTTTGACTAATAACCCTGTCAAGATCAAACAACTAGAGGAGCTTGGGGTTAAAGTGTCAGGCAGGGTGCCAGTACCCAGTGATCCAACGTCACACGCGATTAGTTATTTAGATACCAAGCGACGTCAAATGGGACATATGCTGGGGTATTATCATTTACAGCCTCAAAATTGTGAAATAGTCGCAAATGATAGGCCTTTTGTGCATATTAACTTTGCGATTGATGGCAATGCTAATACTAGCTGCTCTAATGGCGATGCGTTGCCTGTATCTTGTAGTGCTGATTGGCAACGCGTACATGAACTGAGACAAAAATATGATGCGATAGCCGTTGGTGCAAATACGTGGCTTAACGATAATCCAAAGTTGACAGTACGAGAGGAAGTGCTTGGCCGAAAGCCTCTGCGTCAGCCTGATAGAGTTATTTTCTCGGGTAAAAAATCGGCTCTATTAAGAGGGCTAGATATAGATCAGCCAAATATACAGCGCTCGACTTTTTTAGTGGGTCAGCCAAGTAATGCGACTGCGAAGCATTTGATACAAATAAATACCCACAGCCATCAGTTAGCATTGCCATTGGCGCAACTTAGCAAAAATAAAGTCAGTAGTATGTTAGTTGAAGGTGGGGTGACGTTAATTAAATCGTTTATAGAGCAACGACTATTTGATCTTATTACTATTTATGTCAGAACATCGTCGATTTGTCTTGCTGTAAATATTGCCACAGAGGTATTAAAAGGTATTTATCCTGACCAAATAGAAGCGCAAGCTTTTGGTGATGGTATTTTGCTAAGTGTTACCCAACCTAAATTAAGCTGTGAAATAAAAGCCGTACAGGAGCTTGCATATGAGTAAGCTCATTTTTGGTTTGTTGACCCCCGATGGTGAGCAGCTAGATGAATTTCAAACGAAACTCAGAGAGTTCACAATCGCGTTTTCACGCTATGGATATCGCAAAGAAATAGTTGAGGCGTCGGATATAGAGCAGCTATTGATTATGGCAATAGCCAAAAACGCACAGTATTGCCTTATTCAGTCAGTAGGACATGTGATAGATGAGCAGTGGTATTTACCACACTGGCATCGTCAAGGTTTCCATCAAAGTATACAAAAACTGTGTGATTACAATGACTTTTTGATTGCAGGGCAGCTGTATTGTTCTGAAAACAATACGTTGGGCATTGAAACAAGCTGTATGCTGATTAACTTATCTCAATATAAAAAGTTGGGCCAGCCTTCGTTTGGTGAGATTGATTGGCAACCAAGGGAGGTACTCTGTGCAAGCCCTGCGCAGTCGTTGAGTGTACAGACTTTATGGCAGAAAAAAACTCAGCCTTGTGACATTCGGGGGTGGCAATTTATTCTGAGTAGTTACCAACATCAACTTGTTGTTAGAGCGTTCTCAGAAGACATCAATTACAACCGCTTTGATCTAAATGTATCGCAGAGTAATCAAGCTTTTGCCGCGCGTTTGCGTAACATCAATACCGCTTTTACAGGTGAGCCTAATTTAGCCGCAACACAGCAAACTTTTTTAAATCGTGCTCAAAAGCAAATCCAAAGCGCAAAAAAAGGCGTGTTTTTATTAAATATTGAATCATATGATGACGTTGATAATGAAGTAAAAGGGCAACCGCTTGATACGGTATTTAGTGTAGCTGCAGGGTTTAAAGCCTATCGTATTTTAGCTGCGCATGGTTTTCACGCAAGTAGTAAAGTTGTGTTATTTGATTACAGCAAACAGGCTTTAGCTGTGCGTCAATATATTGTTGAGCACTGGAATGGTGAAGACTTTACAGCATTTGTTAAACAGATATTTCAACAGTTTCCAGAACCCCACACCTTTTATCAACTATGGCACAACACCAATACAACTAATATTGACTGGCAGGATCTTGAGCGGCTTTGGCAAGCAGAGCTAACCCGTTGGGGCGGAGCCGATAATTTCAAAAAAATGTGGCAAAAGTTTAGCGCGCTAGAGCATCGTTTTATACATGTGGATCTATTGCAAAATAAACAGGTACTTTTCGATGAAATCACAATGTCGGGCAATAGTTACATTTGGTGGAGCAACGCTTTCTTTACTATTTATAGCCATTGGCACTTTAGTGCTGAACAACGCCACTGCATTTACGGCGACTGGGTGAATGCTTTGGCAACTGCTGCAGGCGAGTGCCGAGTTAATGGAGCTGACCATCATAACTGTGCTGTAAATGGGTTAACGGCATTAGCTTATAACCGGCTATTTCAAAAACAAACAGGGGGTGAGCTTAATCCCCAGCAATTGTCTTGCTTAGATATTCAATTTTAGAAAAGGAATGCGTTATGAAAGTGTCTGATACTTTTTTACATCATCGTGGTCCAGTTACTTGCGCTGTTCAAGTGGGCGACAGTAGTAAAATTATTACTTCAGGGTACGACAGTGCTATAGCTTTGTTTGATATAGATACTGAGGAAGTTGAGCTACTAGGCTACCACGAACATTTAGTAAATCGAGTCACAGTCAATAAAGCAGGCACTATCGCAGCAAGTACCTCATCTGATTACAACGTGTATTTATGGAACTTAAAAGACAAAAGCTTAAAAATGGTACTTAAAGGCCATGCAGATGATGTAGAAGATTTTGTTTTTATTGATGAGCACTTAGGTGCTTCAGTGTCTAGAGATTGGCGAATTATTGTTTGGGATTTACAGACAGGTGCGATACAGCGCGTCATCTTGGGTCATCAAAAAGATGTGCTGTCAATTAATTATTTTGACGGCAAGTTGTATACATCTGGAGATGATATGACATTGCGTGTATGGGATATTGAAACGGGTGATCAACTTGCCAAGATAGGCCCATTTACTACGGAAACTGATAGCTGTGCGATTGATGAATTAAATCACCGATTAGTGCTTGGCTGTGATGACGGCTTAGTACGTGTTTTTGATCTGACTACCCATGCACTTGTAGCCCAGTTAGCGGGTCATAGCTCTGCCATTAAAAAAGTAGCGGTTTCACCCGTTAATGGCGATATTCTATCGGCTGCTTATGATCAGCGTATTTTGATTTGGGATAATCAAAACTTTTCGCAGCGTCAGCAACTAGAAAGTAAAAGCACGCTATGGGAGCGCTCTTTTAATTGGTCGTCAGATGGTCAGAGTGTGCTGGCAGGCAGCTTTGATGGCACAGTATTTGTTTGGGATGTACACACAGGGAAATGCACACACCACCTAGGAGCAAACCATGCACGGGGCAATGCTTGCTTTAATGATGTTTCCTCTAAAGGAGATGAGTCAATTGTGGCAGTCAGCGATGACGGTATTGTTCGAATTGGATCACTGAGCATAGACCAAGCACAGTGGCATATTCAGTATGCGCCTCAAACAGGGCGGGTTTTGATGAATGCGGTTCACTTTTGTCCGCAAATGCAAAAAGTGATCACGGGGGCACACAATCAAAGCTTGTATTTATTTGAGCGTACCCAGCAGGCGCTGCATGAGCAAGCCTGTGTCACTTTAAATGAAGGGCCCATCAATACTATTGTGACAGCACAGCATGACGGGTTTGAAGGTGACTTATTCGTGGCTTGCTACAGTGGCAAAATTGCCCACTTAGCCAGTGATGGTAGACAAATTAATAAAATTACGGCCCATGATAATGCAGTGAAAGCTTTAGCGCTTCACCCAACTAAGGCGCTAGGCGTGAGTTGTTGTGCTGAAGGGGCATTAGTTAGTTGGGATTTTGCAGGTAATATTCTCCAGCGTTATTTGGGGCATACAGCTATTATTGATGACGTTGCGATAGACCCTTGTGGACAATTTGTTGCAAGTGCGGGGCGCGACTTTATTTTGAAGGTGCACGGCATTGAAGATGGCAAGCTATACCACTGTATTCATTTAGGGCAACGCTCGCCAAAGAGTATGTTATTTCTGAGCTCAGAGATTGTCATTGTCACAAATTACTGGGGGGAACTTTTAAAAGTCGACCTTAGTAATGGCGAGATACAACGAAATACGATTGCAAAAAATGGCATTAGTGCAGTTGTGCGCCATGGTGAGTATTTGGCTGCAGCCTCTTATGATGGTGCTATTTATTTGGTTGACCCCAAATCGCTCGCGACTGTTAATAGTCTGCGCTCAATGATGCAAAAAGTTTTAGAGCCAGCTTATGTGTAGCGATAACCCTGCTCGTTTCGTGATTTTAGCTGCGCCTCGTAGTGGCAGTAATATGCTTGCTAGCATGCTGCACTCTCACCCTGATATTTTGTGTCATCACGAAATTTACAATCCAAATGGCCTTTTTTACGCATTATCTTTACGAGGCAGCCATTTTCGTTTGGCTGATAGTTTGGAGCACCGAGATAAGCAACCTTTAGAGTGTCTTAAGCGACTTTGGCAAAGCAGTTTAGAGCACAAAGCTGTCGGCTTTAAAATGACACATTGTCAAAACGAGCGGGTATTTGAGCATGTGTTATCAGATAAGCGGGTAAAAAAAATACTCTTGGTTCGCAACAATCAGCTTAAGGTGCATGTTTCAAAGTTGATAGCGCAGCAAAGTGGTGTATGGGAAGAGTATAGTGCTTTGCCACCTGCTACACGTTGTCAGGTTAAGGTGGAGCTTGAGCATCTTGAGTCAGATATAACCTTTAATCATGCTTACTACCAACATATTCGCAGCATATTGAGCTCCTCAGGACAAACTTGGTGTGAAGCAGAGTATGAAGCACTAAAGACTGCTTCGCAGCAAATGGCGATATTACAGTTTCTTGCTATGCGTGAGTTACCTTTAATGGCGCAAAGTCGTAAACAAACACCCAAAGACTTGCGCAAGGTTGTGACTAATTACCAAGAGTTGTTACATCAAAGTACACCGTCAATTCAGGCGCAACTGACAAGCATAGATAATTAATTGAGGCTGTATGAATATTGAAAATGCAAAGAAAATTCGGATGGTCATACTTGATGTTGATGGGGTTATGACTAATGGGCTTGTCGGGTACCAAGCTGAGCAAAGAGTCAAATTTTTCCACTCTCAAGATGACCACCTGATACGTATGACAATCAGGGAAGGGCTACCTGTTGGGATTATTTCTGGTCGTGCAGACCCCGCGAATACAGAGCATGCTGACGAGTTGGGTATGGCGCCATGCTACTTTGGTGAAATTGTAAAGTTGAATGCATTTACGCGATTGTTAGAGACCTATCAACTGAGCGCAGAGCAATGTTTGTATATGGGTGATGATTTAATGGATATTCCCATAATGCGTTTGGTTGGTGTGGCGGTATGTCCAGCAGATGCAACCCCTGAAGCTAAAGAAGCTGCCCATTGGATAACCAATGCAAATGGTGGGCACGGTGCTGTTCGTGAAGTTTTGGTTGCACTACTCAAAGCACAAGGGTTATGGCAACAAGCCACACAAAGGTATTTAATTTAAGGGGCGAACGATGACGTCGTATAGGGAATATGCAGGTATATCTGTTGCTGATTTTTCAAGTTCTCCAAATAGGCTAGAGCAACTAAATTATTCACAGTTACAAGATATTGCAAAGATTGAAGATAATGCGTTTTACTTGCTAGATTTAGACAAAGTGACGTTGAACTATCACACCTTACGTACTTGTTTTACACAGTTGTATGAATCTTGCCAAGTCGCCTATTCATTTAAAACTAATTATACCCCTGCACTTTGCAAACACCTCAAAGAGCTGGGTTGTTTTGCTGAAGTGGTATCGCAAATGGAGTATGAGATAGCCACGAAAGAAGTGGGTTACCTACCATCTCAAGTGATTGTCAATGGCCCGGTACATAATCAGCAGTTTGTTGAGGCCGTATTGTTAGATGGTGCCTGCTTTAATGTTGATGCTTGGTATTTGTTAGATATGGTGAAAAGTATTTGTGAGCGTTATGGCGAACGTCAGTTTAAAATCGGTATTCGCCTATCTTACCCTATTGCTGAAGGCGGTTATTCTCGCTTTGGAATTGAAAGTGATGAAGCCAATTTCGACAAGTTGCGGCAGTGGCAAAATACAGTAAAAAACTGTGACATAATTGGTTTTCATAGCCATTACTCTAACTCATCGCGCAGTCTGAGCTCTTTTGAGTCGCGTATTAAAGGGCTTGCGAAAGCCAGTTTGACCTTCTTTGAACATCGTTACCCTAACTTTATAAATGTGGGCGGAGGATTTTTTGGACAAATGCCTACCTCTTTAGCTGCTCAATATGAAAATGGCACGGTGAGTATTGAGCAATATGCTGAAGTTATTTGCTCAGTGATGAATACACAGTATCCACCATCACAATCATCAACACCGCCCTTATTATTACTTGAGCCAGGTACTGCGCTGGTGGCAAATTGTATGGTGTTTGTAGCCCCCGTACTTGAGGTGAAAAAGTGTGGTGGTCGAACGCTGGTCCTCATCAATGGCAGTAATCACAACGTGAATCACAAATGGCAAGGTGAGTCGCTACCCATCCAGATTATTCGCTGTCCCAATAATGAGCCATTAAATGATGTGAATGAAGTATTCGATATTGTGGGTAACACTTGCATAGAAAAAGATGTGATATGTACCAATGTGCAAGGCGGGGTGCAGGCAGGGGATTTCATTGTATTTCAATATATGGGTGGTTATAGCAATGTACTGAAACAGCCATTTATTCATCCTTGCCAAGGCATTTATGCATGGCAGCAACAAACATTAATTCAAATTAAAAAATCTGGAGATATGCGCTCAGTGCTTTATGACTATCAGTAGCGCAAGTTTTCAAAAGGAATACATGCGAAGTCAGCGTGATAAAAAGTGTAGCGCTGTGCCTGTAAACACAATAAGCAAACAACAGACGCTTATTGATACCAAAATGAGCACAATGTTCATTCAATCGCATTGTTGAAGAGGAAATTAACATGTCTAATTGGTCAGCCCCACAAACACTGGCAATTCCAGCAGGTAAGCTCGTTGTTTTTTGTGCTACGCATCAAGCGCAATTTACGCAGCAGGTACAAATTATTGATGCCCAAGGAATGCCAATCACATTTCACACCTTTGATGGTCAATCGCATACTTTCCCTATCACCGGGGAGGGCACTAGCGTTAACTTATTCGCAAATGGAAATGGCAAGTTTACCATGCAAGCAGGGTATCAAATTCAGTTTAAAAATAGTGGTAGCCAAACGTCTTTGATTGCAGCGAGCACGGTCGAATTTGACTTAAATGGCATTGTCTATGGTGGCGGTACATTATTTGCCACTGACGACCAAGGTGGTTCAGAGCAAGATTACAATGATACTAGCCTATCACTGCAATGGTTTAATACTCAGGGTTAGGTAACCGTTACGATAACAAGGAACTGAATATGAATACGCAAGTAAAAAGCTTATCTAAGCTAATATCTTATGTGATATTGTCTGGCGCACTGGTTATCAGTGGCTTCTCAGTAGCACAAAGCTTTCCCGGTGGAACTGTCATAACACCAACTGATTTAACAGCAACCCCAGCACAGTTGCCTGCACCACCACCAGAGTATCAACTAAATAACCCAATTAGCCACGAAGAATTTGCGCGTTTTGCTTGGCGTCAGTTTATTTATTTAAATTCACCAGCTAAAAAAGCCAGCGCAACGCAAAGTGGTATTTCTCCTATTGTTAGAGGCAGTGTAAACCCGACTGAAAACTTTGTAACATCAGGTAATCCACGTTTTTATCACGCAGGTAAGAGCTCAACGGATAACTTCAGTAATAATATTCTGGTTTGGGAAAGCTATGCACATCGCTCTGAATTATTTCCAAAAAATGCAAAGGCCAGTGGTGATTTTCCGACATTATTGCCTGAATATGCATTTACCAATTTAACGGTGCCTTCAAGCCAAGCAAGGTTTAACAACTTAGATGAAAATTCTCAGATTGGGCAAAATAAAATTTTCTTTCCAAAAAATGGCAGTACGCCCTCACAAAACCCCGCAGATGATTATGAAATTTTATTTGAGGCTAAAGTAAATCAAACAGAATATGACTATATTAAAGAATTGAATGTAACACCGGGTAAGGCGCTTGCCAGTTTTGACTTGCCCAATGAAACCATCGAGATAAAAGCAGCATGGCGGGTACTAAGCGATGATTTGGCTCAATCAGGGCGTTATCACACTGCTGAGGCTTTGTATTACAAGGGAGAAAATGAGGAGGCTGAAGCTCATGTGGCTACTTTTGGGCTAATTGGCCTGCATATTATCCGGAAAATGGAAAATTATGAGTCTTTCGTGTTTTCTACCTTTGAGCATATTGATAATCTGAAAAAGCCTAATGGCGCTGATACGGGGTTATATTATTACACAACCTATAATCAAATGAGTTATCAAGGCACTGTCTCATCGACCCCACATGTTATTGTTAATACAGGCACTAATCTTGTACAGCTGCCACTGCCTCAACAAGGTGATATTACTGCGCAAAATGGCTATGAATTTATTAATGGTAGCTTTACACAGCTAACGCCTACGTCAGCTGGCCCAATTAAGGTATTACAACCGCCAACCATTACTAAAGCGGTGATGAGTGTGAATCAAGAAGTTAAAAATGCAATGGCGCAATCTGGACAGTTTACGAACTCAGTGTGGCAATACTACCAGTTGAAAGGCGTGCAGCCACTGCCTGCAAATGAAGATGGTAGTGTTGCACAGCAAGCTAACCCGTTAACACAAGACTTTTTCTTGGCGAATAACGTGATAGAAAGTAGTCAGCCAGGCATACAGCTATTTAAAGGTGGCGCACCAGGGCCTATATATCAAACGTCTAAAAATGCTAAGTGTGATCAGTTACCTCCTGTGGATAAAGATAATAATGCGAAGAAAACGAAGTTTTTCTGCTTTCCAAACCCCAGATCAGGTGCCTCAGCTGAGAATATCCAGAATGTACCAAACTTAGTCGTACCGGGAGTTAGTCACGCGCAGCAAAACTCGATTGTGATGGGGGGTTGTATGGGCTGCCATGGGCAATCTAAATATAAAAACGCAGATGGGACGACGAGCAGTATTTTTAGTTTTTTAATCTCTACCAAGAACTTAGAAAGTAAGGGCGGTTTCGAAGCCGATCCGTTTGACCAGTCAGGCCCGAGTTTAAGTGCAGCGGCACAAAAGTATATGGCAACACAAAGCAAATAAGTACATTGTTATGTATGTAAAGGAGTGCGATGCACTCCTTTTTTATCATGATTTTTATTGTCAAACAGACAACTTATGGATGCTGACAGGTTTACTTGCTCCATGCTGTTCCGTCCAATGATATTGTTGGGTAATACTGCGCGCTGCAAATTGTGGGTCATCAGCTAAGGTGCATTCTTTCCATATATCCCGCCACAGCTGTATATATTTAAGGTAATGAGGGGCTAGCTCAAGTATTTCTTGTTCATTGTAATTAAACCAAGGCTTAATGAGCCCTGCAAAGTGAATAAATTTAGCATCTAACACTGTTACTTTGTCTAATGTATGAATGTATTGCTCAATAAATGGCATAAAGTTATAACGGCCGTCAACGAGTGTTACTTTGTCTTTAAAATATATATTTAAAAGCATTTGATCCGTAAATCCTTTTAGGCCAAAGTCTCGCCACAGTGCGATGTCGTCAATGAGCTTAACGACGCCCTCATAATGTATTTTATTAAGATAGGTGTTGTTGATGGCCATAAAGCCAGAATTAAAAGTGCTAGTGAAATTACTTTGTCCATAGCTATTGGGGATCTGCAATAGCGGGTAATCACTTTTTTCTAGTAACTTGTTGGCTTGATGCTCATAAGCAAAACCATCTCGTGCGGCTACAAATTCAGTCGTATTCAAAAATACATCATGCATATCTTTACAACACATACCGTCGCTGTCTAAGAAAACCACTTTTTCGTATTGCGCTAGGCGCAAAGTTTCTATGGAGAGTAAGCGTAAATGCAAGTCGCTACGCAGTTGTGGTAAATGCGCGCGTAACCTCGTGATAGCTTGCTCTACTTGGTTGGTACGTTTTATAAATTTGACTGGGTAATGTGCACTTAACTTTGTTTGGTTAGAAGAGCTGAGCTTATCAATAAAAATCACAATGTCGCCGTTAAACCAAGCGTTATATTTTAAAAAGCTATACAGTAAAACCTCAGTGCCCGTAGCGAAGTTATCGCAGGTAACTGTGGCGAGACAATAGGGTCTATTCATGAGTAGGTGACTCCAAAAAAGCAGAGCGGGGTGTAGGTTGATTATTAATAAATTTTTTTACCGCACCATCAAAAGTAACAGATAAAGTAGCTAGCGCGGCTTTTTTGTCTTGGTTTTGCCATAAAAAGTAGTTCAGCATACCGTAGCCTGCGGGGGTTTTATTGGCATCGAGAATATAAAGCCTTTGGCTATGCCTGCACCTTACAATGTCTAATTCACCAAAATCTAAACCGATTAACGTACAGAACTTAAGGATGTTTTGCTGCTCTTGAGCGCTAAACACGGTGTTAGTAGCGATGAGTTTAGGGGGAAGCTGCGCTCTGTTATCAAGTTTTTGTGTTGCCGGCACTTGCCGTATTAAGTAAACGATGGGTATTTCACCAAAAATAATGGGCACACGAAACTCTTGCTGATACTCGTCAATAGTTGAGTCAATGAGTGCTTGATAAACATTGTCTTTATGTTTGCGAGTAATGGGTGCGCTGATCACATGTCCCCCTTTCACTCCATTATCATTCGGTTTTTCAACGCATAGCCCTTGATGTGTCAATGGATCTACAAAACAGCCATAACCAAATACGTCAATGTGTAATAGCTCAACTTTTACTTTACTAATATCAATACAGTGTTGATTGATGATTGTTTGGTGACGACATGTATTTACTAAATCGACAGGACAGCTAACGTGAGTATTGTCTTGCCAAAGAAACGCAATATCGAAGTGAGAGGTTAAGTCTCTGGTAACATGGTAGTGCATGCTATTGATGATATGGGTGATAGAGTAATATTCTTTATCGGGGTATTGCGGGTAGAACAGTATTTTCATAATGCAGCATCCACTCAAAATGCAAAGGAGCCATTACGCAAATCGAAATGGCTCAGAGACTAAGATGTTAGGTCATTGACAACATCCACAGACTGACATTTCACCATCTTTGGTTGTTGTCCATTGACCGTTCCAAGTTAAGCCTAAGTTTGGGCACACTCCTTTAGGTTGAGCGTTGCTACTACATTTTTTAACCGCGCCTTGTTGGCTTTCAATTGGTCCAGCCTGAACATCAACGCAGTTTCCCGTACCAACTACGATATTGTTGAAAATATGGCTGAGTTGCCCTGATGTGGTATTTTTGTTTTTGTTGGTTTTCTCACCAGCATAGCTGTGACAGCCAAAGCAATTAGAAGCAAACCCGCCGTTAGTTTTTGAGTTTGTATCTACCCATTGAAAAGTTGTTTCGGCAACGGTATTGGCTAAACGCAGTGATCCGCGTTGGTTGGTAACATCGCCATTTACGCTGGAGTCATCGTTGATATCATGAACCCAAATAGCACCGACGTTAAAATAATTTTTAAACACGCTCATTGCACCGTCAAGCTGACTATGTACACTTTGATTCATAGCAACAATATCACTCACATTCTCCTTGGCATTTGAGTCGCTCGCGTCAGTACCATAAGGGTATACACGACAGATTTCGGTGGGTACACCTGTGAGTTCATCATTTGGTTTTGCCTGATTTATGCATTTAGCGATGGATTTGTTGTTGCCTGTTTGCAGTGCTGTTGAGCAAGATTCACTGATAAATGACCAACCTTTGTTGGTGCTGGGTTTGTCGCAATCAGGGGCGTTTTTATTGTGCTCAAACGTAGCCCAAATAAATTCTGGATGATCGGGTGTGGCGATTGCAAAATGAAACCCAATTAAACCAAGGGTAGTGTTGTTAGGTGTACCTATTGGGTTTTTCCAGACTAAATAATCAGCTGTGTTGTCTGATTGAGTCAGTACTTTCCAAGCTGTTTTAAGCTCTGTGGTGCCACCTGGGAAATTGGTACTATCTTTAATGCTTTGTGCATCATCACACATATTACGACTAAAACGCATATCATAGTAAGCGATATTACCTGCTTGATCGAAAATGACGTCACCGCCTCCTGCTTCACCATGGATGAAGCTATCTCCTTTTGCCAGTGCATTTTTTAATGTGATGCCGCTGATTTGCCCATCACATGAATTAGCAGGCGTTCCATCGGCGTTTAACTCATACAGTGGGTAATATTGTGTGTTGGAAAAATTACGATTCTGAGCGTTATTTTCTGGATTGGTTGGTGTGTTCTTATAGGTCGACATTAAGCTGATAAAAGATTGCCAAGTAAAGTGATAGAAATCACAAAAAGTATCACCATTATTAGGCACTTCTGAGGGAATACCGGGATCACCTGTAAACCAATTTGCAGGTGCAGTACATTGTGTGCTGCTGTGTGTTGGTTTACTGACTGCTTGATGAGCGGGTAGTACTAGAATTAAGCTATAGGCAAAAATTGAGAGATATTTTTGCCATTTTATATTGGTTTGGTTGATGTACTTCATGATTTGCCCCTAAGTAGATTAAAAACAGCAGTTACTGGTTGCATTAAGTGCAAGAGGCTAGACAGCTGCTATAAAGGACCATTAGGGTAGGTTATAAACAAGCTTCCTTGCATACCAGTAAACTGATTATTTGAAGTATAGTCACAATCACCTAAAAGCAAATTACACTGCATTACAGAGTGCTTGACGTATTAATCTATTTAATAATGATATAAATGAGTGAAGCAGAATTAATTAAAGGGAAGCGCATGCAGGCGAATACGGCAGAAATTTTAGAGTTTTTACAGTACATTAAGTTGCCAATGGAGTTATGCAAAATAGAGCAACATACGTTTTTACCTGGGCTTAGATTAGAGAAGGGAATATTACAGGTAGACACCCAAAAGCTGTTATATCCAGGGGATATTTTACATGAAGCTGGGCATGTTGCTGTTTGTGAACCCACCGAGCGGCATTTACTCAGTGATAATGTCTATCAAAGTGGCCGCAATAAAGATTGGATGCATGGGGAAGAAATGGCGGCCATTGCATGGTCGGTGGCAGCCATTGAATATATTGGGTTGCCACTAGATGTTGTTTTTCATCCACATGGTTACAAAGGTCAGAGCCAGAGTCTAATCAACGCGTTTTCAAACAATACAGGGTTTGGTTTTCCGTTGCTAGGTGCATGGGAAATGTTAGACCCACAACTTGGTTATCCGCACATGCAAAAATGGCTACGTGAAGTTTCTTGGGTATAAAGCACATGAGCAGTTATAACGTGTCGCTATATTCAGTCATTATTTGCGTGATCCAAGTGGCAATACGTTCATCGCTTTTTTCATATTGGCTATCTTCATCAAGGGCAAGGCCGACAAAGTGCTTTTTATCGTCAGTGAGGGCTTTAGAAGCCTCAAATTCATAGTCTGTTGTATTAGGCCAATACCCTAAAAATTGCACGTCTTGTGGGGCAATTTTATCGTGCAACATGCCCAAAGCATCTTGAAACCATTGTCCGTAGCCTTGTTGATCACCCATACCAAATAAAGCAATGGTTTTACCTGCTAAATTTACGCCGTCAATATCATCCCAGCGTGATTCCCAATCTTCTTGCAACTCGCCAAAGTCCCAAGTGGAAATACCAAAAATCAAAAAGTCATATTGCTGGGCATTAGTGAGCGGTTCATCTTTAATATTGTGTAATGAAACGATATCATCACCGATAATATCTTTGATTTTCTCCGCTGCCATTTCGGTATAGCAAGTCGTTGAACCGTAAAATAACCCTATTTGCATGCTATTTATCACTTATTGATTGACTGATATGATAGGCGCGAAGTCTACCTTATGATGCAGCAAATTGATACAGGAAGCCTGTGAGCGAACTACACCCTAACATCCCCTTAAGCAGTGATAATGCTCAATATATTGAAGTATTTTTGGACTCGTTATATCTTGAACAAGGCTTGAGCGAGAATACCTTGTCTGCTTATCGCAGTGACTTGGAAAAATTTGCGCGGTTTATTCAACAAACATCTAAGCAAACATTGTTAGAAGTGCAAAGCGAGCTGATTGAATCTTATTTGGCACATCGTCATGATTTGGGTTTAAAAGCACGCAGCACAGCGAGAGCAATTAGTGCTTTAAAGCGTTTTTATTTATTCTTTGTCAGAGAAAAACGAATTGCGAGCACACCACTGTTAAATATTGCACAACCTAAAATAACGCAGTCATTACCTAAAACGCTAACAGAGCAAGAAGTTGAAGCGTTACTTGATGCCCCAAACTTGGAAGATGCAATGGGGCTTAGAGATAAAGCCATGTTAGAACTGTTATATGCCACGGGATTGCGAGTTACTGAGTTAGTTGGTTTGCGGATGGAGCAAATCAATTTGCGACAGGCTGTGGTGCTAGTAAAAGGTAAAGGGGGTAAAGAGCGGCTTGTGCCTATGGGTGAAGAAGCATTGCATTATATTGAACAGTTTTTAAAGGTTGGGCGACCTGACATGGTCAAACATGCCACCGATTTTGTGTTTCCATCAAAACGCGGCACGGGAATGACCCGGCAAACTTTTTGGCATCGTATTAAACACTATGCTATTTTGGCTCAAGTGATGTCGCCATTATCTCCACATACATTACGTCATGCTTTTGCAACACATTTGTTGAATCATGGCGCAGATTTACGAGTCGTACAGATGATGTTGGGACATAGCGACTTGTCGACCACACAGATTTATACGCATGTTGCGAGTGAGCGATTAAAAAGTTTACATCAGCAGCATCACCCTAGAGCTTGATGGAATTTTATTGAAAATTTCCGGTCTACTGGGGAAATAAGATAATAACTTTAAGAGATAGATATGAAAAAATTAATGTTTTCAGTGGCAGTAGCCTGTAGTTTCTCGGCATTTGCTAATGCAGCACCAGAGACGGAAGTAACGTCAACGACTTCTAGTATTATGGCGCCTATGGCCATTGAACCAATTGCAGAAAGTTTTGCGAAATTGGGTGTAACGGTATCTAGTGTTGAAGATAGCCCAATTGCTGGTTTAAAAACAGTACTGACTGATAAAGGTGTTTTATATGCCAGTCCCGATGGCAAATATCTTATGCAGGGCAATATGATTGATTTGGAAACTCGCACAAACATCACTGAAAATGCACTCAGTGGCGTACGTAAAGAAGGTGTTGCAGAATATCAAGACTCAATGATTGTGTATAAAGCAGAAAACGAAAAACACCAAATTACCGTATTTACAGATATTACTTGTGGGTATTGCCGTAAATTACACCGAGAGCTAGATGAATACTTATCAGCTGGGATCACGGTTAAATACTTGGCATATCCGCGTGGTGGACTTAGAGGTTCAGGCTATGAAGATTTACGTAATGTGTGGTGTGCAAAAGACGCAGCGCAAGCATTAACAGATGCTAAAGCAGGGCAAGATGTCGCTAAAGTGGAAAATTGCAGTGCGCCGGTGGCAGAACATTACCAACTTGGACAAAGCTTTGGTTTATCAGGCACTCCAGCGATTATTCTTGATGACGGTACTTTGATCCCGGGTTACCAGCCTGCAGCTGAGTTATCAAAGATGCTCAATGCTGAAGGAAAAAAATCGTAATTGAGAGTATAATACAGGCATTATAAAAAGGCCGTAAGGCCTTTTTTATTGTCTTTAATTTAAAGTTGAGTTGTTCATGAATACCCATATTAAAGCTCGCCAGCATGTTGACGATAGTCACCTGCCAAGTCATTTACACCCAGTTATAAGGCAGATTTATGCTAGCCGCGGTGTGCAGTCAGCAGAAGAGTTAGATAATCGTGCCAGCACATTGCTCGATTTTCGTTTATTCAAAGACATCGAAAAAGCCTGCGATATTTTGCAATCAGCGTTGTATGCACAATCGAACATATTAATTGTGGGTGACTTTGATGCTGATGGGGCAACTAGCACCACTGTATTAATGGAAGGGTTAGCACAATTTGGTTATCAGAATGTGGACTATTTGGTGCCAGATAGATTCAGTCTTGGGTATGGTTTAAGTCCCGCACTTGCAGAGCAAATCGTGCAAATAAAGCCGGAACTTGTGATCACCGTTGATAATGGAATTTCTTGTATTGCGGGAATTGAAATTGTAAAGCAAGCGGGTATTGACGTTATTGTGACGGATCATCACTTACAAGGCGAGCATCTACCTAATGCCGATGCGATAGTAAATCCTAACCAACATGCTTGCCAGTTTCCCTCAAAGTCGATTGCTGGGGTTGGTGTGGCGTTTTATTTGCTGATTGCACTGCGCCATACACTGAGAGAACAAAATCACTTTGCTAACTTAGGACAATCAGAGCCAAACTTAGCCTCTTTACTTGATGTCGTTGCATTGGGTACGGTGGCAGATGTGGTGGCATTAGATGCAAACAACCGAACTTTGGTGTATCAGGGGCTTGCACGCATTCGCAGTGGTCATACACGTCCCGGTATTGAGGCTTTGATAGAGGTTGCCAATCGCAATGCTACTAGGCTCACAGCCAGTGATTTTGGGTTTTCTTTGGCACCTCGCCTAAACGCAGCGGGTCGACTTGATGACATGAGCTTAGGCATCGCGTGTTTGTTATCAAAAGATGCTAATCAGGCGCGCAGAATTGCCAGTGAACTAGATAGTTTGAATCATGAACGGCGAGAAATTGAACAAGGTATGCAACAAGAAGCGCAAGCGGTGTTAGAGCGCTTAGTGCTGAGCAGCCAAAGTGTACCGGATGCAGTGTGTTTATATCAACATGATTGGCATCAAGGTGTCATTGGTATTTTGGCTGGCCGCCTGAAAGAGCAATATCACCGTCCTACGGTTGTTTTTGCCCGAGGTGATAATGGTGAAATTAAAGGTTCTTGCCGTTCAATTGAAGGGGTACACATTAGAGATTTACTTGAGTCTCTAAATACCTTATACCCTAACTTAATTGAAAAATTTGGTGGTCATGCAATGGCGGCAGGACTTACTATCATGGAAGTAAACTTTGAAGAGTTTAAAAAAGTATTTGTACAAACTGTTAGTCAAAACTTATCAGAAGAACACAAACAAAGTGTGCTTTTGACGGATGGTACGCTGCCCGCTGATTGCTTTACCATGGATTTTGCTCGGTTATTACAACAAGCAGGCCCTTGGGGACAGCATTTTCCTGAGCCTGTTTTTTTTGGTGATTTTGAACTGGTACAGCAGCGTATTGTAGGCGAAAAGCATCTAAAACTAGTGCTCAAACACCCATCTGGTAAGCTGGTGGATGCCATTGCATTTAATGTAGATGTAAGAGCGTGGCCCAATACACAAGCTGTTTGTGCACAAGTTGCCTACCAATTAGATATTAATGAATTCAGAGGCAAGTTTTCATTACAGCTGATAGTGCGAGAAATCAGTGCTGTAACCGCATAAAGACATTTATAGGACGAACAAATTTTGCTACTATTGCGCGTTTAATACTAGGCGGGTTGTAGCGTGGGGTTTTACTTTGCTAGTCGCCATAGAAAATCAATCGTTTTTTGGAGTAATGTGCATGTTTGAAGTGAATCCTGTGATTAATCAAATCAAGGACATTCGCGAACGTACTGAGCTGCTTCGGGGGTACCTTTGACTACGCTCATAAACAAGAGCGTTTAGAAGAGGTTAACGCGGAGCTTGAAGACTCAGCAGTGTGGAACGAGCCAGAAAGAGCGCAAGCACTTGGCCGTGAAAAGTCAGCGCTAGAAGTGGTTGTGGAAACAATCGACGAGCTTGTTGCGGGCACTGATGATGTTGAAGGACTTGTTGAGCTTGCGGTTGAAGCACAAGATCAAGATACTTTTGATGAAGCACAACAAGAACTAGAAACATTATTAGCAGCACTTGAAAAGCTTGAGTTTCGCCGAATGTTTTCAGGTCCTCACGATGACAACGATGCATATTTAGATTTACAGTCGGGTTCAGGTGGTACTGAAGCACAAGACTGGTGCAACATGCTACTACGTATGTATTTACGTTGGGGCGAGGCTAAAGGCTTTAAAGTTGAATTAGTAGAGGCCACTGATGGCGACGTGGCTGGCATCAAAGGTGCAACAGTACGTTTTGTGGGTGAGTATGCCTATGGCTGGCTACGTACAGAAACAGGCGTACACCGTTTGGTACGTAAAAGCCCGTTTGACTCAAGTGGTCGTCGTCATACTTCATTTGCGTCTGCATTTGTTTATCCTGAAGTAGACGACAATATTGAAATTGATATTAACCCATCTGATTTACGAATAGATGTTTATCGAGCATCGGGAGCGGGTGGTCAGCACGTAAACACCACCGAGTCGGCCGTTCGTATTACACACGTTCCCACCAACACAGTGGTACAGTGCCAGAACGAGCGTTCGCAGCACAAGAACAAAGCGCAAGCAATGAAGCAGTTAAAAGCCAAGTTATTTGAACTTGAAATGCAAGCGCAAAATGCTGAAAAGCAGACACAAGAAGATGCCAAATCTGATATTGGTTGGGGCAGCCAAATTCGTTCATACGTTTTGGATGACTCACGTATTAAAGACTTACGTACCGGTGTTGAAAACCGTAACACGCAAGCCGTATTAGATGGTGACTTAGACAAATTTATCGAAGCTAGCCTGAAATCAGGCATTTAATCAACAAGCTAAACTAAGAGCTAACAAATGACAGATCAAATCCAAGACGAAAATAAACTCATTGCTGAGCGTCGTACCAAGTTGGATGCGATTCGCGAGAATTGCAGTGCCAATGGCCACCCTAACAGCTTCCGTCGTGAAGATTATACGGCTGATCTTCAGGCTAAGCTTGGTGATAAATCTAAAGAAGAGCTGGTTGAATTAGACAGCCAAGCTGCGGTTGCTGGTCGAGTGCTTGCTAAACGTGGACCTTTCCTAGTATTACAAGATATGAAAGGTCGTATTCAGGCATATGCTTCAAAAGATGTTCAAAAAGATTTAAAAGCGAAGTATGGTCAACTAGATATTGGTGACATCATTGGTGTAAAAGGGCCTGTACACAAGTCAGGTAAAGGCGACTTGTATGTAGATATGGTTGAGTATGAGCTACTGACCAAATCATTACGCCCCTTACCTGAAAAATTCCATGGTTTAACTGACCAAGAAGCAAAATATCGCCAGCGTTATGTTGATTTAATTACCAACATGGACACGCGTGAAACATTCCGTATTCGTTCAAAAGTGATTGAAGGTATTCGTCGCTTTTTAGCTGAACGTGATTTTATGGAAGTAGAAACGCCGATGCTTCAGGTTATTCCAGGTGGTGCAACGGCTCGTCCTTTTGTAACGCACCACAATGCGTTAGATATTGATATGTATTTGCGTATTGCACCTGAGCTTTACCTTAAACGCTTAGTGGTCGGTGGTTTTGACCGTGTGTTTGAAATTAACCGCAACTTCCGAAATGAAGGGTTATCAACGCGTCACAATCCTGAATTCACGATGATTGAATTCTACCAAGCTTACGCAGATTACAATGACTTGATGAATCTAACCGAAGATATGCTGCGCACAGTAGCACAAGACGTATTGGGCACGACGACGATTGTAAATACCACTAAAAATGCCGAAGGCGAAGTAGTTGATACTGTTGAATATGATTTTGGTAAAGCATTTACCCGTTTATCAATGGCTGATGCCATTATTGAACACAGTGAAGATGCCAAAGCGCAAGCGCAAATCTTTAAAGACCCAGAGAACCACTTTGATGAGTTAAAAGCGTTTGCGAAACAAGTGCATGTCAAAACACCTGAAAACTGTGTGTGGGGTCCGGGTAAATTTCTATGTGAAATTTTTGAAGAAGTGGCTGAGCATAAACTTATTCAACCAACTTTCATCACTGAATACCCTTGGGAAGTATCGCCTCTAGCGCGTCGTAACGATGATAATTCATTTATTACTGATCGTTTTGAGTTCTTCGTAGGTGGTCGTGAGCTAGCCAATGGCTTCTCAGAGCTAAATGATGCAGAAGATCAAGCGGCACGTTTTGCTCGTCAGGTTGAAGAAAAAGATGCCGGTGACGATGAAGCAATGCATTTTGATGATGACTACATTCAAGCACTTGAATATGGCTTACCGCCAACGGCAGGTGAAGGGATTGGCATTGACCGCTTGGTTATGCTTTTTACCGACTCTCCAACCATTAAAGATGTTATCTTGTTTCCGCATATGCGCCCTCAAGCAGACTAATTTGATGTTTGATAAAAAGCCGCTCATTGAGCGGCTTTTTTGTGCATTTCTTTTACTTTGCGCTATTTTTAGCCTTGAAGCGTTGAAAAGTTAAACGCTGTAACTTAAATGACTTATAAGCTGAACATTCTCTGAGCATACAAACCATTTTTGCCATAAAAGTGTTTGACTTATTTTCTCAAGTCTTTATTATACGCATCCACAAGACGGAGAGGTGGCCGAGTGGCTGAAGGCGCTCCCCTGCTAAGGGAGTATAGGGTTTGTAGCCCTATCGAGGGTTCGAATCCCTCCTTCTCCGCCATTTTTAATTAAATGGTATCTTGTTAATCGGTTAAGTAGCGATGAAAAACATACTTAAATACGGACGCGTAGCTCAGCTGGATAGAGTACCTGGCTACGAACCAGGCGGTCGGAGGTTCGAATCCTCCCGCGTCCGCCACTTTTCTCTAAGTGGTTAAATAAAAGAGAAACGAGACACAGGCTATCGAAGGTTCACTCTTTCAAGATACGTCCCGCGTCCACCACTTCCTCTCAGTGGTTAATCTAGGAGGCATCGTTTAAGTTAAGATGTAAAATATACTTAAACGACGGACGCG
>NZ_ARPN01000079.1:0-48601 GCF_054966645.1 Pseudoalteromonas sp. SANK 73390 | reverse complement strand
GAAGAAAAGTGATAAAAACATATTGTTCGTACAAAAATAACGCTAAAAGCTCAATAAAAGCACTTTAATTTTGAGTTTTAGGCATTAAAGCTCGTATTTACTGCAATACAAATCGTTATTTCTCTATATATCCATTACAAAAGCAGCAGAAAACTTGTGTTAAGTTCATTAACTTTTACTTTATAAATAAAAAACTCTATAAGCTAAGTTAAAAGAACAGTGAAATGCTCTACATTAAGTGATAACGATGCTATTGAAGTAAGTTAACGCAACAAAAAACTTAGGAAAGAAAAAAGCCGAGCAATAGCTCGGCTTTTTTTGTGTCTTATAATAAGACTTACTCTGCAGACTGCACGTCTTCTTGAGTTTCTTCCGCAACTGGACGGTCTAGAAGCTCAACATAAGCCATTGGTGCATTATCACCAGCACGGAAGCCACACTTAAGAATACGAGTGTAACCACCTGGACGACCCTCAAAACGAGGACCGATTTCGCTGAATAATTTACCAACTACTTCTTTATCACGTGTGCGAGCAAACGCTAAACGACGGTTTGCAACGCTATCAGTCTTAGCCAGTGTGATTAAAGGTTCAATTACACGGCGCAACTCTTTCGCTTTAGGCAAAGTTGTTTTGATGATTTCGTGCTTCACCAAAGAACCAGCCATGTTGCTGAACATCGCTTTGCGATGGCTGCTGTTACGGTTTAATTGACGACCACTCTTACGATGGCGCATGACCCTATCCTTCTAACTAAATAATATAGTAACTTAGCTTATTCAGCTAAGCTTGCCGGTGGCCAATTTTCTAGGCGCATACCTAGAGATAGACCACGTGAAGCTAGTACATCTTTGATTTCAGTTAGAGACTTCTTACCAAGATTTGGTGTTTTCAGAAGCTCAACTTCAGTACGCTGTACTAAGTCACCGATATATTGAATTTGCTCGGCTTTCAAACAGTTTGCTGAACGTACTGTTAGCTCAAGATCATCAACTGGACGAAGCAGAATAGGATCGAATTCTGGCTTCTCTTCTTTCTCTTCTGGCTCAGAAACATCACGTAAATCTACGAATGCATCTAATTGCTCAGCTAAGATAGTAGACGCACGGCGGATCGCTTCTTCTGGATCTAAAGTACCGTTTGTTTCCATATCAATGATTAACTTGTCTAAGTCTGTACGTTGTTCAACACGGGCTGACTCAACCGAGTACGCAATACGCTCAACTGGACTGAATGATGCATCAAGCAGCAAACGACCAATTGGACGCTCATCGTCATCAGAGGATAAACGGCTAGACGCTGGCACATAACCACGACCGCGTTCAACACGAATACGCATGCTGATCTCGCTGTTACCTGCCGTTAAATGGCAAATAACGTGATCTGGATTGGCGATTGTAACATCTCCGTCGTGCTGGATATCTGCCGCAGTCACAGGGCCTACACCAGACTTAGTCAGGGTCAGAAAAACTTCATCTTTACCTTCTAGAGATACCGCTAAACCTTTTAGATTCAACAAAATTTCAATGATGTCTTCTTGAACGCCTTCTTTCGCGCTGTACTCATGCAATACACCGTCGATTTCAACTTCAGTTACTGCACATCCTGGCATAGATGACAACAGTATACGGCGTAAAGCGTTACCCAAAGTGTGGCCAAAACCACGCTCTAATGGCTCTAAAACTACTTTAGAACGCGTTGGGTTGATAGCGTCGATATCGACTAACCTTGGCTTTAGGAATTCGGTTACAGAACCCTGCATTTTATCCTCTCTTAACTCTTAACTTTACTTCGAGTAAAGTTCGACGATTAATTGTTCGTTAATGTCCGCAGACAGATCAGAACGCTCAGGTAGGCGCTTGAAGCTACCTTCCATTTTCTTACCGTCAACTTCAATCCAAGTTGGCTTTTCACGTTGCTCAGCCAACTCTAGAGCAGCGATGATACGCGCTTGTTTTTTAGACTTCTCACGAATTACTACTACATCTTCAGGAGTAACTACGAAAGAAGGGATATTAACAACACGACCATTAACCATAATCGCTTTGTGGCTTACTAACTGACGTGCTTCAGCACGTGTGCTTGCAAAGCCCATGCGATATACAACATTGTCTAAACGTTGCTCTAGAAGCTGTAATAGATTTTCACCTGTGTTACCTTTAAGGCGAGCAGCTTCTTTATAATAGTTACGGAATTGCTTTTCTAATACACCGTAAATACGACGTACTTTTTGCTTTTCACGTAATTGTAAACCGTAATCAGATAGACGACCTTTACGAGCGCCGTGCTGACCAGGTGCAGTCTCAAGTTTACACTTTGAGTCGATAGCTCTTACGCCGCTCTTAAGGAACAGGTCAGTACCTTCACGACGACTCAGCTTGAGCTTAGGGCCCAAATATCTTGCCATGTTCTTTCTCCTAACCTATTGTTAAACGCGACGTTTCTTCGGTGGACGACAACCATTATGAGGGATTGGCGTCACGTCAGTGATGTTTGTGATACGGTAACCCGCAGCATTCAATGCACGTACAGCAGACTCACGGCCTGGACCTGGACCTTTAATGAATACTTCAAGATTCTTAAGACCATACTCTTGAGCAGCAGTACCTGCACGCTCAGCAGCAACCTGTGCAGCGAACGGAGTAGACTTACGTGAACCACGGAAACCAGAACCACCTGCAGTCGCCCAAGAAAGAGCATTACCTTGACGGTCAGTAATGGTTACGATTGTATTGTTGAATGATGCATGAACATGAGCCATTCCATCAACAACTTGTTTTTTGACCTTTTTACGACGAATTGGTGCTTTAGCCATAACTTACCTCACCTTATCTTTTGATAGGCTTGCGAGGACCCTTACGAGTACGCGCGTTAGTCTTAGTACGTTGACCACGTAGTGGTAACGAACGACGATGACGTAAGCCACGGAAACATCCAAGGTCCATAAGACGCTTGATGTTTAAAGTCACTTCACGACGAAGATCACCTTCGACAGTGTACTTGCCAACTTCTTCACGAAGTACGTCAAGTGTTTCGTCTGAAAGTTCACCGATTTTTGTATTCTCGGCGATACCTGTCGCTGCTAAGATAGCCTTAGCGCGAGTTTTACCTACACCATAGATGCTAGTTAAACCAATAACTGCATGCTTATGATCAGGGACGTTAATGCCAGCGATACGGGCCACTAACACATCTCCTATATTTAGATCCGATTCCCATGTGTTTGAAAAGCCCGCAAGGATACTCAAACGAAGATCGGATCACATTCAAAAACACAGGCTAAGTAAAATTTTACTTAGCCTGCATGACTTTTATTAGCCTTGCCTTTGCTTGTGCTTAGGCTCACTGCATATCACACGTACTACACCAGCACGCTTGATAACTTTACAGTTACGGCAAATTTTCTTAACGGAAGCACGTACTTTCATTGCTCAACTCCGTGAAAATAACCTTATCGACCGTAGCCTTTAAGGTTTGCTTTTTTCAGCACAGAATCATACTGATGTGACATCATATGAGTCTGTACTTGTGCCATAAAGTCCATGATAACAACAACGATAATCAAAATTGATGTACCGCCGAAGTAGAATGGCGTTTGCCACGCCATCGTCATAAACTCGGGCACCAGACAGATAAAGGTTATATACAAAGCACCTGCCAATGTCAGGCGTGTCATCACTTTATCAATGTATTTAGATGTCTGCTCACCTGGACGAATGCCTGGAATAAAAGCGCCAGATTTTTTCAGGTTATCTGCTGTCTCACGCGGGTTAAATACCAACGCAGTGTAGAAGAAGCAGAAGAAGATAATAGCCGCAGCTAACACCATCGCATACAGAGGTTGACCAGGAGTCAACACTGCAGAGATAGCTTGTAGCACATCAGCGACCGGACCTTCACCTTGGCCGAACCAGCTTGCAATTGTACCAGGGAACAAAATTATACTGCTAGCAAAGATTGGTGGAATAACACCCGCCATGTTTACTTTCAATGGTAAATGCGTGCTTTGAGCAGCAAATACTTGACGACCTTGTTGACGTTTAGCATAGTTAACGACAATTCGTCGTTGCCCACGTTCAAAGAAGACTACAAGATAAGTAACTGCGAATACGATTACCGCAATCAATAACAGTACAAGAACATTCAGATCACCTTGGCGCGCCATTTCAGCTGTCGAACCAATCGCAGACGGCAGGTTAGCTACAATACCCACAAAAATCAGTACTGAGATACCGTTACCAATACCTCGTTCTGTAATTTGTTCGCCCAGCCACATTAAGAACATAGTACCAGTTACTAAACTTACTACTGCAGTAAAATAGAAACCAAAACCTGGGTTAACAACTAACCCGTTCATCATGCTTGGTAAGCCAGTGGCAATACCTATTGACTGGAATGTAGCAAGCACAAGCGTACCATAACGCGTGTACTGACTAATTTTCTTACGCCCTTGCTCGCCTTCTTTTTTAAGCTCTATCATCGCAGGATGTATGTGCGTTAATAGCTGCATAATAATTGAAGCCGATATATAAGGCATAATACCGAGTGCCAGTACCGAAGCACGCTCAAGCGCACCACCGCTGAACATGTTGAACATTTCAACAATGGTGCCCTTTTGTTGCTCGAAGAATTCGGCAAGTACAGCGGCATCAATCCCAGGGATCGGCACGAATGAACCTAGACGGTAAATAATGATAGCACCCAATACAAAAAGTAATCGACGCTTCAGTTCCGCAAGCCCACTTTGTGCACTTTGCATATCTTGACCTGGTTTAGCCATTAGTGTACTTCCTTAGTCTTCTACCTTGCCTCCGGCAGCTTCGATAGCCTCGCGAGCACCTTTAGACACTTTCATGCCTTTAACGGTAACTGCGCGTGAAACTTCGCCAGATTTAACAACTTTAACGAACAGAACGTTCTTTTTAACTAGACCAGCTGCTTGTAACGCGTTTAGGTCTACCACATCGCCTTCAACTTTAGCGATTTCGTAAAGGTTTACTTCTGTAGATACTAAAGATTTACGTGAAGTGAAACCAAACTTAGGTAGACGACGTTGCATAGGCATTTGACCGCCTTCAAAACCAACGCGTACTTTACCGCCAGAACGTGACTTTTGACCTTTGTGACCACGACCACCAGTCTTACCAAGACCAGAACCGATACCACGACCAACACGTTTAGCAGTAGTTTTTGAACCTGCAGCAGGAGAAAGTGTATTCAAATGCATTCGAATTACCCCTCAACCTTAACCATGTAAGAAACTTGGTTGATCATACCACGTACACATGCTGTGTCTTCCAACTCAACAGTGTGATTGATACGACGTAAACCAAGGCCACGTAAAGTCGCTTTATGCTTCGGTAAACGACCGATAGAGCTCTTTACTTGAGTAACTTTTACAGTTTTATTAGCCATGGTTAATTACCCCTGAATCTGTTCAACAGTTAAACCACGTTTCGCAGCAATACCTTCAGGAGAATTCATATTCTCTAGAGCAGCAATTGTTGCACGTACAACGTTGATTGGGTTTGTTGAACCGTAACATTTAGAAAGAACGTTTTGAACACCCGTTACTTCTAATACTGCACGCATTGCACCACCTGCGATGATACCAGTACCTTCAGAGGCTGGTTTCATGAACACTTGTGAACCTGCATGGCGACCCTTGATAGGGTGTTGCAATGTGTTACCGTTAAGATCTACATTGATCATGTTACGACGCGCTTTTTCCATTGCTTTTTGAATAGCAGCTGGAACTTCACGTGCTTTACCGTAACCAAAACCTACTTTACCTGCGCCATCACCAACTACTGTTAGTGCTGTGAAGCTAAAGATACGACCACCTTTAACTACTTTAGACACACGGTTTACCGCAATTAGCTTTTCTGCTAAATCAGGCTGTTGTTGCTTTGCTTCTACGTTAGCCATTGTCTACTCCTAGAATTGCAAACCGGCTTCACGCGCAGCATCAGCTAGCGCCTTCACACGGCCGTGATATTTAAAGCCACTGCGATCAAAAGCAATTTTTTCAATGCCTTTGTCAGCTGCACGTTCAGCAACCGCTTTACCTACAGCTTGCGCTGCAGCAACGTTGCTTGTACCTGTAACTGTTTCGCTAATCGCTTTTTCAACAGTAGAAGCAGCAGCCAGTACACCACCCTCAGCATTAACAACCTGAGCATAGATGTGACGTGGCGTGCGGTGGATAACAAGGCGCGTAGTGCCTTGTTCAATAAAATTTCTACGGGTGCGTTTAGCACGACGTAGACGAGCTGTTTTTTTATCCATCGTCTTACCTTACTTCTTCTTAGCTTCTTTACGACGCACATGCTCATCAGCGTAACGTACACCTTTACCTTTATAAGGTTCTGGCTCACGGTATGCACGGATGTTAGCAGCAGTTTGACCAACTAGTTGTTTGTCAGCGCCTTTAACTACAAGTTCAGTTTGGCTTGGAGCTTCGATAGTAACCCCTTCAGGGATATCGAAGTTCACTGGGTGAGAGAAGCCAAGAGTTAAGTCTAAAACTTTACCCTTAACAGCCGCACGGTAACCAACACCAACTAGCTGAAGTTTTTTCTCATAACCTTCATGCGTACCAACAATCATGTTGTTGATAAGTGCACGAGCAGTACCTGCTTGTGCCCACGCGTTCGCAACGTCACGAGGTGTCGTTGTGATCACGCTGTCAGTAAGAGTTACTTCAACTGCGTCGTTGATAGTACGAGACAACTCACCATTTTTGCCTTTAACTGTGATGTCCTGGCCTTTAATTGTAACTTCTACACCGGCAGGAACTGTAATTGGAGCCTTCGCTATACGAGACATAGTTCCTCCGATTAAGCTACAAAGCCAATGATTTCACCACCAACGCCTGCACTACGTGCTGCGCGGTCTGTCATCAAGCCTTGAGAAGTTGATACGATAGCGATACCTAGACCACCCATTACCTTAGGTAATGCATCACGTTTCTTATAGATACGTAGACCAGGGCGGCTAACACGCTGGATGTTTTCAATAACAGCTTTGCCTTCGAAGTACTTTAATTCGATAGTCAATTCTGGTTTTACGTCGCCAGATACTGCGAAGTCAGTGATATAACCTTCGTCTTTAAGTACCTTAGCTACAGCTACTTTCAGCTTTGAAGTTGGCATTGCTACAGCAACCTTCTTCGCAGTCTGACCGTTACGGATACGTGTGAACAAATCCGCAATAGGATCTTGCAAGCTCATGTCTTACTCCCGTGATTCTATTACCAAGAAGCCTTTTTAAGGCCAGGAATTTCACCGCGCATAGCTGCTTCGCGAACTTTAATACGGCTCATGCCGAATTTACGAAGGAAACCATGTGGGCGGCCCGTGATGTTACAACGATTACGTTGACGTGCAGGGCTTGAATCACGCGGTAAGCTTTGAAGCTTTAATACCGCATCCCAACGATCATCTTCAGATGTATTAACATCGCTGATGATAGCTTTTAGTGCTGCGCGCTTTTCAGCGTACTGAGCAACAAGTTTAGTGCGCTTTGCTTCGCGCGCTTTCATAGAATTCTTTGCCATAACCCTACCCTTATTTCTTAAATGGGAAGTTAAACGCTTCTAACAACGCACGGCCTTCCTCATCAGTTTTCGCAGAAGTTGTGATTGTGATGTCCATACCGCGAACGCGGTCAACTTTATCATAATCGATTTCTGGGAAGATGATTTGCTCACGTACGCCCATAGAGTAGTTACCGCGACCGTCAAAAGACTTTGCGCTAACACCGCGGAAATCACGAATACGTGGCATTGCAATTGAGACTAAACGCTCAAGGAAATCCCACATACGCTCACCGCGTAGGGTTACTTTACAACCAATTGGGTAGCCTTCACGAATTTTGAAGCCAGCAACTGATTTGCGTGCTTTCGTGATAAGTGCTTTCTGACCAGAGATTGCTTCTAGATCGTTAACTGCGTTCTCTAGAATTTTCTTGTCAGCTAGGGCTTCGCCCACGCCCATGTTTAATGTGATCTTTTCGATCTGAGGGACTTGCATGACAGAGCTGAAACCAAACTTCTCTTGAAGTTCAGAAACTACTTTGTCTTTATATACTTCATGCAGTTTCGCCATCGTCTACTCCAACTATTAGATAGTTTTACCAGTAGATTTGAAGATACGTAATTTCTTACCGTCTTCAATCTTGAAACCTACACGATCTGCTTTACCAGTTTCCTGGTTGAAGATCGCAACGTTTGATACGTCGATTGACGCTTCTTTCTCAACAATACCGCCAGCTTGCTGTAACTGAGGTACAGGCTTTTGGTGCTTCTTGATTAAGTTAATGCCTTCGACAAATACTCGACCAGCTTCTGTTACAACTGAAAGCACTTTTCCGCGCTTACCTTTGTCTTTACCGGCTAGTACGATTACTTCGTCATCACGACGGATTTTTGCTGCCATGATAGACTCCTTATAGTACTTCTGGGGCTAGTGAAACGATTTTCATGAACTTTTCAGTACGAAGTTCACGCGTCACAGGGCCGAAAATACGAGTACCAATAGGCTGTAAGTTATCATTTAAGATAACAGCCGCATTGCTATCGAAACGGATCAAAGAACCGTCCGGACGACGAACGCCTTTTCTAGTACGCACAACTACCGCGTTTTTAACATCACCTTTCTTCACTTTACCGCGAGGAATAGCTTCTTTAACAGAAACTTTAATGATGTCACCAACAGCCGCGTAGCGACGGTGCGAACCACCAAGGACTTTAATACACTGCACTTTGCGAGCGCCGCTGTTATCAGCAACGTCCAGCTGAGTTTGCATTTGGATCATATTAATGAGCTCCGGTGTAGTAATAACTCGCTTGAATTTTGTTTAAAATCAAAGCATTTAGATTATATTCCACTCAAAAAACGTGTTCTTTGTCTTTCAAGGGCGGGCAATTGTACCAGCAAAGATTGGTTATGGATAGTTCAATTTTTAATTAATTTAGTAAACACGATCGTTACAGCAGGTACAGTTTTACTATGTGTGGGCCTAAGTTAGTTAATTCAAGACAAAAGTCTCTTTTAACGTCAATTGTTTAAAAAGCATCCAACTTATTTTACTCTGCTCTTTGCTTATCAATAAAGTTTGCTACATTATCTACCGTATCTAACCAGTAACCATTGCTTGGGTCTTTTAAATACACAATTAAAGCGTCTAGTGCATCACGGTCGATTGTGTACATGCCTTTTGGCCCCACTTCATGTCCGGCTAAAATAATCCAGCTTTGGCTGAAGCGCATTGCCTCTAGCGTGGCTTTTATTTGCTCAAACGTCATACCATCAATGCGAATACCTGTAAGTTGGGCAAAATCGGCGTAGTTTGCATCATTTGCCGTTTCATCAAGCCAAGTACGACCCGTTATAAATAGCTCAGCAATCAGTGGTACGTAACTTTGCACCTCGCTCCCTCGACCAACAAAGGTATTACCACAAGGGTAGGCGAATGAGCGTGGGGTCACGCCTAAATTACTTTCAATAAACTGATTGGTCTTTTCAATATCATCACGCATCCACGTTAAATCAACTTGCTCTAAGCCTTTACCTATAGCTCTTAACCATTGGAAGTTACCCGTGCATAAATGGCTTTGTGTATGATTGCCAATTTCATGACCATTGCTAGCAACCCCTTGCCAATCGGCCAGCCTCGCCCGCACAGGTTCGGGCATTACATAAAAGGTCGCTTTAACATTATGTTTGTCTAAAATTGGCATGCCTACATCGAGTTGACTCGCTCTAGCGTCGTCAAAGGTAATACTAATGGCATTGCGCGCTTGGTTAGGATATTGCCATGCTTGGTCATTGTTCTTGGAGAATTGTTGCTTTGCTTTTGCTTGTGATTCAGCTTCTACGCTATTGCAGCCAACCAAACCCAGTGTAAGCGTCAGTAGCAAAGCTTTTTTTAACCGGCTCTTCATTTGTTCCTCCTTGATAAGCAAATTTACTCGAAAATTAGTAAACCATGACTTAAATACTGCCGCAATTGAATAAAATTAATCACACTTTTTGTGTAATTAGAGGTTCTCAACCTGCGTACATCTCTATAAACTGAAAAGTAAGAATAAAGTTGGAATTTGAGTTTGCAGTGATCGACCTAAGCACCCATTATCAAAACGTTTTACCTATTGGCCAAGGTGGGATGAGTTCTGTCTTTTTGGCGACAGATATAACGTTAGGTCGTAAGGTCGCGCTTAAAGTCCTAAATGGCACCAACCTGCATAGTCAAAGTTTACTTGACGAAGCTCGCTTGCTTGCCAAACTCAACCATCCAAATATTGTACAAGTTTATAATGTACGTGAAATTAGCGATAGCCTTGTGCTAGAAATGGAATATGTGCAAGGAACTACCTTGTGCAACTTCTCAAAAGAGTGCCACCTCGATTTAGAACAAAAGTTATCTATCTTAATTGATATTGCACAAGGGCTAGAAGCTGCACATAAACAACAAATTTTGCACTTAGACTTAAAGCCTGCCAATGTATTAATAGATGAACAAGACCGAGCTAAAATTGCTGACTTTGGTATTTCTCAGTTAAAAGGTGAGCGAGAACTTGCCAACATGTCGAGTTTTGGTAGCTTAACGACAATGTCACCTGAGCAACTACGTGAAGAGCCACTCGACCAACGTAGCGATTTATTCTCATTCGGTATACTCGCTTACCAGTTACTCTCTGGCACGCACCCATATCGTGCTCAAACTAAAGAAGACAGTGATATTGCCATTGCTGAACAAATTAAATTTACCCCACTTGAAAATAGTGCTCGCGCTATTATTGAACTACCTAGTCCGTTAATCACCCTTATAGATAGACTGCTGCAATTTAATAAAGACTTACGCCCCAATAGCGCTGATGAAGTTGCCATGCAGCTTAAACAAATTATTATGGCGGTGAGCTACGACAATAGCGATCCGACCGTTGAAATAAGTAGCATCAATATCGTTAATCCAAAAAAAGCGAAAGGTAAATTGCTGGCTTTCTTTTCATTTATCCTTTTTGTGGTCGGTTTAATTGGCAGCGGTATTTGGTATTGGCAAGCCAATAAACCCAAAACCTATATTGCGGCTTTGCCTATGGAATTTATAGGCACAGATAAGGTTATGAGTTCTCAGAAGCAGCTATTAACAGTAGCCATAAACGAAGCCATCAGAAATTATTTTTTACAGAATCCAAACTACATTCTTATTTCTAATACTGAAGTCAGGCGTACCACTAAGCTGTTAACACAAGATGCAACAACATCTAAACTTGGTCAAGCGTTGTTAGCTGATGTATTATTGAGCACATCTTTAAATTGCGGCGCTTTAACTTGCGATATAACACTCTCTATTCTAGATGGAAGTAAAGCCACTGTTTTAGCTAGCGCACGAACAGCAGGGAGTACTGAAAATTATTCAAACTCATACTTAGCAACAAAAGCAGCATTAATGAAGCTTGTTGAAAGCGACAATAATGCAAATAAAAAACCTACGATATCTGAAGATTTATATATATTCGATAAATATACTAATGTACTTAATCAAACATATGAGCACACAAGCACAATAGATTCACTAATTGAAAGCACCAAAGCTATGTTACTTGACCATAAGGAATGGCTAGCTCTTTACCCATTATATAGGAAACTTGCTATTAGAAAGTACAAAGAAACCAATAATATTAATGTCTTGCTAGACTTTAAAAAAGTTATAGAAAATGCTCCACATTCGTATAAAAATAGTGCTGACTCTTTAGCAAGTTTACTTCAAATCGCCGTGTTGTCCGAATCAATTTATGATGTCGATAGAGTTTTGAAAAAAATAGAGTCATCAAATAATATTGATGAATATCAAAAGTTTAGCATGCTTGCACTCCATTATCGAAGTGTAAGTAATTATCACAAAGCTAACTTATACGCAGAAAAAGCATTCAAGAGCCGAGGGACACTATTGGCTCTAAAAAACCTCGCTTTATCCTATGTTATGCTTGAAGATTACAAAAAAGCAATGCCCTATTTAGAACTCGTTACTAAATTCGCTCCCAGAGACTTCACTTCATTACAAACATTAGCCGATATAGCACTGTTAACTGGCAAGCTTGATTTAGCAAAACAAAACTATGAAGCTCTCATAACAAATTATAAGGCGTCTGCCGATACTTATAGTAATTACTCTATTGCCCTTTCGTTAATGAATCATACTAGTTTAGCTATGACATACGCCCGCAAATCCATTGATATGATTAATCCAAAATCAACTCATTTGTTAAATTATGCTGATGCTCTATACATAAGCGGAGATAAGAAACAGGCTAAGGTGCTATATAAAAAAATCGTTGATATGACTAACTCTGACAGCAATAACATAAGGCAATCCCTTGATCTGGCTCAAGCTTTAGCACATTTAGAACAAGGCGCAGAATCGCTATATATAGTTGATAAAATTATAAGAACTAACTCATCTCTAGGAGAGCCATATTTTATTAAAGCAATGATTCAATCTATTTTGAAAGAAAAATATTCTGCACTTGCATCTGTAGAAGAAAGCATAAATAGAGGATGGAGCCCTGTATTTTATAGGCTCCCTTGGTTTAAAGAGCTTTGCACCGAAAAGAAGCTACCATTACTTTTAGGTGAAGATAACTTCGGTAGTTTATGTACACATTAAGTTGTTAGTTTTAAACCTCAATATCTTGAATGATCACTCCAGGATCTTGCGAAAAATATCGAACATCCGAATTACCATCACCTATCAGTCTAGCAATCAACCTAAAATTCACTTGATAATCAGTACATGGGACCAATGTTGTTTTCAGGGGCGCTTGTGCGTTCGCTGTATTAGCTAAAAACTCCACAGCATCTTTAGACAAGGAAAGGTTGGGTTCTATATTAGCAATCATCACAACCAAAGATTTACCACCATTGGCTACCACACTGCTCAGCTGATAACTGAAATTATCTCGTGCGTCGACAAATAACGTCCCATTTTCAGCAAACTGCCAGCCGGCATCTGCACTATCAGAGTGTATTGAGTAATATAAATTGACTGGTTGACCCGGCGCTAAATCTGCTAGGTTAACCTTTATTTGTTCCATAGGTACACCTTGATTATCTGTAATACTCCACTGTTCACCATCGGTTCTAGGCCCAACTAGATAACTAAAATCTGTACTCATTGTAATTTCCTTAACATTTGGTGTTAAAAGTAATAGAAACATAGTATGCGAAAACTCACAATTACACACGATTACAAAGCCCAACATGGGCTATAAAAACGTCTGCTTACTACGTATAAAAATAATGTCCACCTCGTTAGCTCTCTAATTCAAAACAATACTCAGCAGCATCAATAATTATTTTACAATCATAAAAGTGACTGGGTATTGCCTGATCATAGCGCCGCTCTTGAGCTGCATTTTTTACTGTATCAACTAAGGCTTGCCTTTGCTCAACCCACCCCTTTGGAAAGTTTGGATTATTGTGGATATGAGATAGGCTCCTAAACTCAAAATAAATTGTTCTGCGCTGGCTGTCGCTTTTTTGTTTATTAGAGCCATGAATGGTTCTGGCATGATGAAATACCACCTCTGCGGCTTTTACATCCACATGGTGAGCCTTAATATAACCGCCGTTTAAATCTCGCTTATAGTCACACACCGTTTTGGTATTTAAGTGAGAGCCTGCAAGTACTTTGAGTGCACCGTGTTCCGCATAGGCATCATCAAGATACACCCCCACAGTGAGTATGGTATCAGCGGTATTGGTATTAACATCTCGATGCCAATCAAAGGCATTATCCCATGGGTGCTTAACTAACAGCGACTCATAAATAGGTAGTACGGGTTCACCGATAATGTTTTCAGCAATTTGGGTGATGTTAGGCTGTGCTAGCAAACCAATAAACTGTGGCGCAAACAAAAATAAATCATTCACGCGAGACACAAAACGTGTACCTTGGTATTGCCCAACCGCAATTCGCTCTAATTGCTGTTCGTTATCAGCGAGCGCAGTTGTGCTCTCCATCACTTGCAAACTCAGTTGCTGCAATTGATTAAGTAAAGAAGGACTCAACGCTTGTTTAATGACGCCATAACCCTGATTATGGAAATCTACATACCATTGCTGTGTTTGTGTCATGTTTAACTTCCCTATCTACTAAAGGGGGAAACAAAAACTGAAGCCCCCAACACCAATCAAACAGCTAAAGCCTAACCACCAAAAAGCCCTTTGAGCTTATCTTTTAATTTATCCTTTAATTTATCTTTGGCTTTGTCTTTAGCCGCGCCACCTACATCAATGTTCACATCCACTTTATGGAATGGACCCTTGATCCGTAGCGGTACTTTAAACCCTGTGCTGTCATCGGTGCTGGCTTGGCCTTCAATGGTATCAACAATGCCTGTCACTAAACGGTAGTTCACATTAGTTTGCGGTAAGTCTACGTCCCCTTCACCCGTAATACGAATAAGCGGGCTTGCTAAATACAGGTCAGTATTAACGCCAACGCCATTGGTAAAAATCATGCTCCCCGTTAAAGATGAAAAGTCGGTTTTTTGCTCGGGGTTATAATCGGCGTTTAAGCCTTCTTTTAAGGATGAAAAGTCGCCTTTGAGCATTTCTTTGGCTTTACGGGTCATTTCAGCAATGTTAGCACCTTTAACGCCACCATCTTTTAAATTAAATGCCAGTTTTCCGCCAAGCGCTGATACAAATGCTTTTTGACTTTGCCCTGTCGTGGTTAAATCCCAATTTATACTGCCTTTGCCTAATACTTTGTCAAAACCTACCGCATCAGTTAACAGCGGTTCAGCATTGATGCTATCAAGCGCAAACTGGGTATTTATTTTATAAGGCGTGCGACTAGCATTGAGTGTAACCGTGCCCTTGCCTGTTCCCTCATAGGCACTAAACTTATCTAAGCCAATATTTGCCACACCGTTGTTCAGCTTGAATGATAACTGGTTTTCACCCAGTTTTATCTCACGGGCTTTAAGACCTGTTGAGCGAACAACTATATTTGCATCTAGCGACTTTAAAGCAGATAAATCAATGGTTGTATCATCCCATACAATAGGTTGCGCTTGTTGCGGCTCTTTTGGTGCTTTAGGTTGCTCTATAGGTTCGGGTAAGTAAGGATTTAAATCCAACATACCTAAGTCTACATTCGCTTGCACGTTTAAACGATTACCTAGCTGTAACTCACTTTGACCTGCAATCGATAATTTATCTAGTTTGGCGACTAGCTTTTTAAGTGTGAATGTTTGCCCTGAAAAACGCATACTGCCGTTCACTTCAAAACCATTAAATGCATTCTCTTTTGCTTTTAGGTCCACACCCTGCCATTGTGCTATGGCTTTTACTGAACCACCTTTGAGTGTAAGTTCACCTTGGATATCTTTGCCACCTTGTGCCACTTTTCCTGTAAAGGTCATATCAGCTAAGGCTGAGTTAAGTGTTTGTGTTACCGTAAACGGGTTGCCGCTAATGAGCTTTTCTGGTGTTGCTAACGTCGTGTTGAGTTCAAACACTTGTTTTTGATAGGTAATAGACCCCGCAATTGCCAAAGTGTCACGTAATGAAGGTAACTGCACCGTCACCTCCACATCACTCAGCTGATGCTTTACACCTGTTTGGCCATCGGCATAGGTAAATGTACCGCCATAAATAGCCACTTCCCCTAACTTTACATCAAAGTTAGTGGGTAAAGAGGTTGTCTCTTTATTTTGTTCTGTTTGCGGGTCTGTCGTTGATGGCTGTGTAGGCAGTATTTGCCAATTAGGCATGCCCTGTTGATTGGTTTCTAATAAAATATCAGGCTGGCGAATAACAAACTTCTCAAGCTTAGCTTCGCCACTAAATACGGATAACCAAGGAATGTGAACTTCAAGGGCTTGCATGCTCACCATGTCTTCTCGACTGCCTGAAGACATATTGGCAAAGTGTACATCATTGAGTTCTATTTTTAAGCTTGGCAGCACTGACAACTCGCTTTGCCCTAAGATCTGTAGTTTTCTACCGGTATTTAATTCAACTTGCTCAGAGAGCTCACTAATAATACGTTCAGTAGGAATTAAAAATGGTGCGGCAAGTACTACACCAACTAATACCAGAATTGTTCCACCCAATACCTTTATCGCGGTTTTCATAACATTCCTTAATGATTCATGGCTGAAGCGATTACTACTATAGTAGCGCTGCTAATAACTAAATTCATGCATATTCACTATGATAACAGTAAAAATAATTGCTGCAGAATGATGTTTATCTTGAAAGCGGCGTAAATATCGCTTTATTGGATTGTAAGTTCGCAATTCTTCGGTATGATCGCCCGCCCTTGTCATTTTTATCTGACATTGGCTAAACTTTAACGATGAATTTTTAAGCAAGTGTGTGGAGACTCAAACCAGCATGAAAAAGTTGCTCATTTCCCCGTCGCAAATGGCTCTAGGTGAACAAGAAAGTCAGATTTACCAGAATATCTTAAAACAAGCGACCGAGATCAGCCTAAACCTAATGGCGGTGAAGGTAGAGAACCACCCGGAAGATTTTTTACAATGGTGCTATGAACTACAAGACATTGCAAAAAACCGACTCAATTTTGATTTATTAGATGATCACCAACTTCCAACAGTTAAAAAACTACAAGACCAATTGACCTCTGCGATTAGCTTTTTGCAATTAAAAACGCTACGTATTACACCTTGGCCGGTGTTGGCTGCTTTTGTAGAGCAACATAGTGAAGTATTAGCACTTGATGAGCAGTTAAAGTTAGTGACCTATTTAGCTGACAAACGTACTGCTGCTTTAAAAGAGATGATTGTTGAAGACCGCTTAGCGTTTAGTGGCAAACATGCTGCTTCATTAGACCCAGCAGTGTACAACTTTGATGTAGAATGGTTTAGCTCAACTAAAAATGCCAAAGGTTTTCATCAGCTATTAGCTGATTTACCGGGTGCTTTTGATGAAGCGTTGGCACATATTCCAGCCCAAGGCGACGTCACAGAGCAAGATTACCAACAGTTTATGATTGCCTATTTTATGGCGTTTAATGGGAGTGACGAAAAGCCGACCCTTGCGCCTGCTACACGTTTATTAGCTATGCGCCGCCCTGATGTATTCACACCTATTAGCAACTCAAAACTCGATGCATTATGTTCAGCACTTGGGATTACAAAACTAAATAATCGCGACTTTGAGCGCTATTGGCAAGATATCGTATTAACGGTTCATGCAATGCCTTGGTTTAAAATGCCAACACCTGCAAATGAGCTTGAACAACAACTTGTCGACATTAAAGCCTTACTGCCTTGTTGGTTTTACTATGTAGACAAAAGCACTTCTGAAAACTCTAACTACTTAAAGTTATTAAATAAGCCAAAGCGCACAACCAGTAGCGGTGGTAAAAAGGCGGTCCGCCGTGGTAAAGAATCTGCCGAGATATTGGTTGATAGAGCACTCAGTGACGAGTCTATTCCTGAGCACATTCGTGCCAAACGTGATTCTATCATTGCTGAAGTTGAAAAAGGACGCAGTGTGAATGAAACTATTTCATTAATGCGCACTATTTTTGGTTAAGTAGTCTTTTGTACAGTTGATTTGCACATGTTACTTGCTAGGTACATGTGCAAAACCTTCCCTCATTATGCACCAGCAAAGTGCACTTGTAGAAATAGCACTCCTCTAATACTGTAAATTAGATGAATAAAATTCATATTTATCATCGCATTAAATAAAACACGAAGATTTTCAAAAATTTGGCGTAGCCGTTGCTAATATTAGTTATATCTCACAGCGCTTTAGGAAATATAATGAAAAAAACAGCTTCTTTATTGGCTCTTACATGCCTTTCAATCATCTCGTTTAATACAAGTGCAGAAGTTAGCGCCAACGTCGCGGCCAGTTCAAACTACTACTGGCGAGGATTAACCCAAACCGATGATGCTGCGGCCCTTTCCGGCGGTATTGATTATAACTCTGATAACGGGTTTTATGCTGGTACTTGGGTCTCGAATGTCGACTTTGACGATCAAACCAGTTACGAGATGGACTTTTACGCCGGCTTTAGTGGCGAAACCCAAGGGTTAGGGTACGACCTTGGTTACATTTATTACGCTTACCCTGATGCCCCCGGTGATAGTGATTTTGGCGAATTATATGGCTCACTCAGCTGGCAATGGTTGAGCGCAAAAGTCAGTTACCTCACGCATGCCCAAAATGACTCAAGTAACGAAGACGATATGCTTTATTTAGAACTTAATGCTAGCTTCAGCATTTTAACTGATAGCGAGCTTGCGCTGCACATTGGCCGTTCCAGTGGCGATACTATATTAGAGTGGACGGGCGAAGATGACAGTTATATGGATTATGGCATTAGCGTTAGCAAAGACGGATTTACCCTAGGGGTAGTAAAAACAGATTTAAACACCAATGATGATATTAAAGCCTACGTGAGTTATGGCGTCGACTTTTCTTTATAAAGTTAGTTTTTGATACTTGCTGCAAACTCAAGGGCCAAAAGGCCCTTGCTTACACAATCAACTAAGGTACGCTGTGCCCTGTGGATGCTTGCCAAATACGATACCATTGCTCACGCGTTAAAGTTAATTGCAAAGCTGAAATGGCCGACTCAACCCTGTTAATATTACTTGTGCCTAACACAATCGAAGGTTTACTGGGTAGTTTATTTAACCATACATAAGCCACCTGATCGATAGCGGATGCACCAATCTCTTGTGCGACTTGTTCTAATACTGTCGCTAACCGAGAGGCCTTTTCATCCTGAGTATCAAACAGACGGCCACCAGCTAGAGGAGACCAAAGCATAGGCTTTATAGATAACCTTTGGCACTGATCAAGCGTGCCATCATCTAACGCTTTCATCTGATAAACTGAGCATTCAATTTGATTTGTAAATAATGGAAAGTCCAACCGAGCTTGTAAAAGCTCTACTTGTGAGGGTGTAAAATTAGATACGCCAAAATCTAATACGTCACCTTGGCGCTTCAAAGTATAAAATGCCTCTGCAACTTCATCTGTCTCCATTAAATAATCAGGCCGGTGAATGAGTAATGCATCTAATCTATCAGTATTAAAATTTTTCAAGCTTTGCTGGGCCGATGCAATAATGTGCGCTTTACTCGAATCATAATGGTTGGCCTTACCTGCTAAGCCCTTTTTCTCTAAAGCAGGGCGAATGCCACATTTGGTAATAATTTTAATTTGCTCACGTACCTGAGGAGCCAATTTTAATGCTTTGCCAAAAGCGGCTTCACATTCATATTGACCATAAATATCCGCATGATCGGTATCTGTAATACCTAATTCAATACACTGCTGTAAATAAGTTAAGCACTGTTTATCTGTTAGCTGCCATTCTAATAAACGCCAAAAGCCTACAGCAAACGGCGCAATGATAGACTTGGCGCTATTCATCATAGTGATACCTTAATACAACTTGCTGCCGTTACTGCCTTAGTGACGGCCTTTTCAACTGTATTACTTCTTGCCAATGCCACTCCCATACGCCGCGTACCTATCACCTCAGGTTTACCAAACAAACGTACCTCGGTGTTGGGCATAGACAAAGCATCATCAAGGCCGCTATATTGCAACTGCTTTGACTCTCCGGTGACTAAAATCACGCTTGATGCCGATGGACCATGAAAATGAATGTTGGGAATAGGTAACCCTAAAATCGCTCGCACATGCAATGCAAATTCACTTAAGTCTTGTGAAATTAAAGTGACCATACCTGTGTCGTGAGGTCTTGGTGACACTTCACTAAAATACACATCATCGCCTTTAATGAATAGCTCAACGCCAAATAAACCTCGACCACCGAGCGCGTCAGTTACTTTGCTGGCAATTTCTTTACTGCGCGCCAATGCTAGGTCGCTCATATTCTGGGGCTGCCAACTTTGCTGATAATCGCCATTTTCTTGCACATGCCCAATCGGTTCACAAAAGCTTGTGCCGTTAATATGGCAAGTAGTGAGTAAGGTAATTTCATAATCAAAATCGACAAAGCCTTCAACAATAACTCGCCCTTGCCCTGCACGTCCACCTTCTTGAGCATAATGCCATGCCGCATCAATATCTTGCGCTGATTTTACAACACTTTGCCCCTTACCTGATGAACTCATGATTGGCTTCACCACACAAGGCATACCAATATCGGTAATCGCTTTTTTAAAGTCCGCTAGCGTATCTACAAAGTAATAAGGTGATGTGGCAAGACTAAGCTCCTCAGCCGCTAAACGCCGAATTCCCTCGCGATTCATGGTCAATTGGGTTGCTTTGGCACTGGGTACAACCGTAAACCCTTGATTTTCTAATTCAACAAGCCTGTCGGTCGCGATAGCTTCTATTTCCGGTACAATGTAATCAGGTTGCTCCTGCTTTATTACTTCTTCTAGACGCTCGCCATCAAGCATCGATAGCACATAGCTTCTATCAGCTACCTGCATAGCAGGTGCATGCGGATAACGGTCTAGCACCACAACCTCACAGCCCAGGCGTTTAAATTCTAGTACTACCTCTTTACCTAGCTCACCGCCGCCACATAACAACACCTTACATGCTGTTGTAGAAAAGGGTGTACCTAACGATTTTATTTTCATTTACTTTCCTATACTAGGGCTTGTTGCTATATTCTGTGTATTGTTCCAGCCGTCATTCGAGTGTTTCCCCAAGGCTGAACCTGCGCTGCATAGTTATTCGATATAAGTAAGGTGATAACGTAGAAAAAATGCCCGAATGGCACTGCCTAAAGGGTTCAATCACAGGCTTACACTGCGTTGTCATGGGCTATTAACATAGATTACTATGCAACATAGCCTATACCTAGCATTGAAAACCTTTGATTTGAATAAAACTCTACCTCAAAGATCAACACGTCCTAACATCAGCTCTAGATAAGCAAATTTGCCCACTCTTTGCGTTACGTTTATTAAAAGATTGGTCATTCTATCGAGCTAGATGACTCATAATTTAACAAAAAATCATCATTGGGTGGCAAATAATGCGAGTTATTACCTATTTACTATTTCAAAACCCTTATTCAAGCCAGAGGCTCTACTAACACTCACTAAACTACAGCCCTGCTTATTGAAAAGCGATTTGCGCGTAATGCCTAGGCCCACCGTTGAGCTGTAAGCATAACCGTGAATTATCTTCTAATTTGCCAACGCCTTCTGGGGTGCCCGTCAAAATAACATCCCCTGGTAATAATGTGCAAAATTGCGAAATATTTTTAAGTAATTGCTCAAAGGAGAAAATCATCATGTTTGAATGCCCATGCTGCATCAATTCGTCATTTTGCCAAAAGCGAAATTCAATATGATTTAACTGAGCAAGAGAATTAACTGGTACAAATGCAGTGATAGGGCAACTACCATCATATGATTTTGCTCGCTCCCAAGGGTATCCTTGCTTTTTTAGTTTTGTTTGCTCAGCACGTAACGTTAAGTCCAACGCTAATCCAATACCCAAAACAGCATTAATTACCGAAATGCTATGTTTATCAATTTTTTCGCCAATTAATAATGCGACTTCCGCTTCATAGTGATGCGCGCCAAGGGAGCTATCTAACTCAACCTCACCATCAAAGCTCTGAAAGCTGGTGTTAGGCTTCATAAATATTAGGGGTTCTAAAGGGATTGGGTTACTTAATTCTTGCGCGTGGGCAGCATAATTGCGTCCTATACAAACGACTTTACCTGCAGCCAAGTTCACTTCTTGCCCAGTCACCCAATGGTGTTTATACATAACATCTCCATAAACTTATATTATGAGGTGAACCCGATCATAAGCTACTTTATGAAAATTTAAATCATCTTTAAGTTAACTTTACACAATAGCTACTATAAAAGAGATTTATGTATAGCTACTCACCAGCCACACCTGAGCTGTTAATACGCACATCACCACAAGCCGATACTTTGTCATATATGTAATTAGAGTCTGCACAAAAAGTTAGCCACTCATCATCCCCTAAAAAGCTTAGCTTTCTCATAAAGTCGCCTAAGCTTAGTGGCCCATAGTCTGGTAAAAGGGCATATTCAACTTGTCCCCCCTTTAGATTTTCATTACCTTCAAAAAGTGGTTGAATGTAATTAAATCGAATCGTTTTCGCTCTTTTTGACAAGCGTAATTGCATTCCATCCGCAAAGAACGCTTGTGCTTGCTCATGTACTTTATATTTATAGCGATATGACACCACTCCTTGCACAACAACGGAATTTTCTGAAATTAAAATGAGTGGAAACTGTCGTGCTATGAGCTCGTCGCTTCGTTGATAAGACAGTTCTATATAGGCTGTATGAGACGCAGCATCCAAAGGGTTAGTTGTTACTAAGTATAATTCCCAATCCGTTACTTTTGAGGTAAACAACTCCGCAGTAAAATATACTTTTTGAATAAATTCTGGATATGTTTTGCGTACCGCAACAGGCTGTAACTTCCAGCCTGCGGTGCCTGCAATTAATGTTACTTCGCTCAATTTTCCTACAACACTGCAGCCATTTATTAGCAGCAGAAAAATAAGCAAAATACATGATCGCCTACACAGCACTAGTCAACTCCTTTATAAACTGTTTAGCAACATCATTGCTGCTTGTAACCGTTTGCACAATTCGTCCATTAGCTGCATTAAAAACAAACTGCTTATTACCATTTGTTTCAAACATCAAATTTAAAGAAATGCTAAATGCCTTGGGTGCAACTTGCAGATGAGCATCTTTGGAGGGTTCATAATATATCACTTCACCTCTTCGCAATGGGTGAGCCCCATTAAATGCTAAGTTAGCATCACATCCTGTCTCTAATTTATCCGCATAGTCATAATGATAAAATCGAGAGGTATAACCAGGGCCATAGTAATTCGTTGTTAAAAAGGCAAAGTTATGATCATGCAAGCATCTGTAAACATTTAACTTATCATTTTGATGTTTGTGCTCACCATCTGGGTGCCAAAAGCAAGCTCTAACTTGAAAAAATGGCGACTTATTAACATATACGACCAACGAATCATTGCCGTACATGTTGCCTGTATCTACTTGCAAAGCATCTTTTAAAACACGCTCACTCACCAGTTCTGTTAAAAAATACTTATTGTTCGCCAGAAGTTGCAGTTGCAAAGCAAAATAATGTAGCTGATGTTCATGCAAGCTCTCTAAGCCATGGTATTTTAATTTAACCCTTTCTATAAAGGTGGCTAAAGAGATGGCGTTTTTACTGCTAAAACTAAATGAGTAAGTCACGCTAAGCCTCCATTTTATCAAGTGTAGACGTCATAGCTGCTGAGCGATTGCGAATAACCTCACAACAATGTGCTGTTTTATATTCATTTACCAACTGCGCCGCTTTATAGCGATCTCTTAAATAAATCCCCTCTATCGCTCGCCAAGCCAGTTCATCAATATGGCTTGTTGAAAGCGCTAATAATGCTTGAAAGCTTTTTTCACACGTCGAACGGGCTAAGATCTCTATAAAATTAAATAATCGAGCATGATTTTGATATAACAGCGAAGTGATGATAGGTTCGAGTGTCACAGCGCAAAGTTTCACACTTTTTGTATGATTAACCTCTTTGTCGTACAAGGCCATCCAATAAGCATCGCTAGAGGCGTGATAGTCAAATGCTTCTAAGTAGGCCACTTGCAGCGCATCACCTTGAACTAAATTGGTAATCGTTACAGGTCCATTAGCAACAATTGTGCTCGATGTACCGTTATGGGTTAATCGCTCTTCTAGCGATACCTTTTTGAGCCGCAGTGACCCTTGTAATAAACAGATTGAATGCGCAGCAGAGTTACACAATGTCGCACCAAAGCAACTTGGACCTTTATAAAGCACTAATCGATGTGACGCTGTATCTTTGAGTACTAGGCGGTTTTTATCTGGTGAAAAAGTGTAATCAGTGTGCGACTTTAATATCTCGATTACATCTTGTACTGAGTGTATGTTCTCAAATTCACGCAAAACATTCATAAAGATTTCCTTATCTAATTCGTTTCCTTACTCACTTACATATTGCCCTAACCTAAGCTAGGGCAAGATACTTCCGTTGTACTACGCTGAAACCACAATAATAATCGGAATAACAAAAACTGGGTCTAATGCTTGAGGGTCAAATAACTGAACATCAAAATTACCCAAAGTGTTAACAACTTCTGTGATTATTTCCATAACTATCGTCCTTTTTAGTATGTAATAGATTGATTAAGTTAGACCTACTTGCCTTACACAATCACATAATCGACTTCTCAGCCGACAACTAAAAACTAGGTAAGCAATAACAAAATATCAACATTGAGTAATATTTTTCATGTTAGATAAACAATAAATTACGGTGTATTTAAATCATTAAAAAGCAAAAAAGCGTTGCTACTAGAAATGATAAAACCTAGCTATAAATTAACAATAAAACAACATGATATTGTCACTTTATATTCTTTAAAAAGAATTATTAAATTAAAAAACATGCAGCTTTTAACAATTATTTAGAGGTGAAAATGTAAACATTAATATTTTACAGCAGATACAACATGAAAAAAATTAATGACCATTATTGTGATGTTCTTAGTTATAACAATTAGCATGTTGACGCTCTTGTCTTCCCCCCATACTCTTGAAACCGTGATACACCAGTAAAAGTAGTGTGACTCACGATGCCAGCAAGGAACAAAAAGTTTGCTGAATATAAATAAAACAACGCTAACAAACGAAAATAATCATGGACTAACATTATGCAAAATCATAAGAATGTGCCTTTAAATGACTTCATTGAGTACCCTCAACAAGACATGCTGCTACGGGCAAACGATAATTTAAACGAATACCAACGTCGCCATACTGTACGTAGCTTTAGTGACCGAGAAGTGCCTCAAAATATCATTGAAGCATGTATAAAGGCCGCTGCCAGTGCGCCAAGTGGTGCAAACCATCAGCCATGGCATTTTGTAGCAATTCACAGTGCTGATGTGAAAAAGAAAATTCGTGAGGCGGCAGAAGACTTGGAGCACTCATTCTATCAAGGTCGAGCGGGGGATGAATGGCTTGACGCACTTAAGCCATTAGGCACTGATGCCGATAAACCTTACCTTGAGCATGCTCCTTGGTTAATTGCTATTTTTAGTCAAAAGAAGGGTGGTATTAGCAGCGAAGACAAAAATACCAACTATTATGTGCATGAATCAGTGGGCATTGCGACAGGCTTTTTAATTCAAGCACTGCATCATGCGGGGCTCGCTACATTAACACATACGCCTAAACCAATGAGCTTTTTAACCGATATTTGCGGGCGAGACAAAGACAACGAGCGCCCTTACATGCTGCTGATCGCAGGCTACCCGAGTGAGGATGCCACGGTGCCAGAACATGCACTTGTGAAAAAGCCTTTTGATGAGATAGCTTCCTTTTTATAAAAGGTAGCTTATTGGAATTGGCAGCTGGTTCGCTGCCAATTCCTCAGCAACTATCATCAATCCATTATTACGTTGATACCAATTAGGTATGGTTTAGTCTATTTATTACTGTTAACTTAATTCAGTCGGCTTTCACTAATTGGTGCCCAATGATCTCGTTACTTAAACAACCAGGTATAAAGGAGTAAGACATGCTAACCCCAGTGCAAGACCTACTGAAAATTATTAAACCAAATCAAAGGTGTATTAGCGCATTACAAGCTAAAAATGAAATAGAACAAAACCACGGTTTACTCATTGATGTACGTGAGCCATCAGAGTACAAAACCATAGCAGCAGCGATAGCTGTTAATGTTCCTAGAGGCTTACTTGAATTTAAACTTCCTGAGATTGAAAAAGATGCTAAGCGACCGATTTACGTGCATTGTGCTGCAGGTGGCCGTGCCGTATTTGCAGCAGAGCAACTCACTCGCTTGGGTTATCAAAATGTCAGTGTGATCACTTGTAAGGCAGAAGAAGTAAGCCAAACATTCTAGAATGTAACTTGCCAGTTCTGCTTGCTAGGTGTTTAAAAACAGCATAGAGTCTCTAAAAATGGGAATTACTCCTATGGCTCTAGCAACCAAACAGGTACATTGAGTGGTCGTATTTTTAGAACAAATTTTGATTTTGCTTGGCTGTGTTCACGCATTAATATTGAGTCTATTTTTATTTAAACAGCGCACTCAAAACCCGGCTAATATTTACCTAAGTTTGTTCACTGGTATTTTTTCATTCGTTCTTTTTTTTATATTTCTGGATATATCCGGTATTATTTTTGTGTATCCACACCTAATTGGTGTACAAGAATGGTTAATACCCTTGCTTGGGCCGCTGCTCTTTCTTTATGTACTCAAGTTAACTGCACAAGGGCCAAACACACCAATTTGGTACCACTTTATACCCAGTATGATTATTGCGGCTCTGAGTGTTGAGTTTTTGATGCAAGATGTGGCACTCAAAAGCCAGTTTATTAGTGCAGAGAGTCTTCTCACCCCTGCCAATGAGCGGTTCGAGCACTTAGTAGATACTATTATTCCTGCATTTTCGTTAATACAAATAACTTGCTATCTACTGCTTATCTTCAAGGTATTAAAGCACCATGCAATTAATGTTAAAAAACAATTCTCATACCTTGAAAAAGTAAATTTAGCTTGGTTGTTATGGCTGAGTAAATTCATTGCAGTACTGTTATTATTGTGGTTAATAGATGAGCTTATAGCACTACATATTAGGCTTTGTTTTGATACCAGCTTAAATATGATGTGTAACATGCTATGGGTCAATGAAGACCGTTATTTTTACCCCTCTGAAATTGGGATTATTATATGTGTTTACGCGATAACCTATTACGCACTTAAACAGCCTGCCATTTTTTATCAACAAATACAAAAGCTTGAAAAAACAATAGACGACCCGTCTCATACAGTCCAAAATACTCCTCGTTATGCTAACTCTGCATTGTCTGAATCTTTAGCCCAACAGCTGTTTAACGAACTAGACGCTCAAGTTAAAAAGCAGCAGATATATACAAACCCAATACTAACATTAGACGAACTTGCCAATATCACCGGCTGGTCTCGCCACCAATTATCTCAAGCAATAAATCAAGTCAGTGGCCGACACTTTTTCGACTATATCAATATGCTGAGAATTGAGAGCGCTAAACAGTTGTTGTTAGAGCAGCCACAAAAAACGGTACTTGAGATCGCACTTGAAACTGGGTTTAACTCACGTTCTGCGTTTTACACTGCTTTCAAAAAGTGCACCCAGCAAACCCCCACACAATACAAAAAAACGCAACCTCTGGCTGTAAAATAAAAATAAGCTTATTTTTCATGGCACTAAAATACTGTCTTAGTTTATCGATACGGACGATTCCAATCAATTTATCACTCAGAATAAAGCGTCGGTCTAAATTTAGGAGATCCCATGTCTCGACGATTATTTATAAAGTATTGCTTGCTAAGTTTAATTGCTGCCACACTCATTCTACTCGGTGCATGCAATAAAGAGTTTGAAAGTAAGGTAGAAAAAAGCACATCAAAATTGCCAGTAGCCAAACACGTTCAAACCGGTTTAACGCCTCCACAACGTCCTAGGAGATTAGTTTTTGACAATGTAAATGTTATTACAATGGATGAAAACGAGCCAGATATATTAATGGGGCAGCGCGTGGTGGTCGTTTCAAACCACATTACAATCATTGATAACGCAAAAGACGTTCCTTTTGCCGTTGATGATAAAGTGATCGATGCACAAGGCGGTTATTTACTACCTGGGCTAATCGATTCTCACGCACACCTCAGACATGAGCCCAGCGCGTCACAAAGTATTGTAGAAATTCAAACGTCACCCGCACAGATGTCTATATTCCTTCAACAAGGTATTACTACACTGAGAAATTATTCTGGCGCACCTAACGAGCTTCAATGGCGAGATAAAGTAAATACACAGCAATGGCTAGGTACTCGCATCATTAGCAGTGGGCCAATTATCTCTCTATATGAACCTGAAGACCCTTTTTTAGGTGCGCCTCATGGGCAATTCAGCGAAGAATTTTTAAATACCCTATCACTCACCTGGCCAAAAACCCCGCTTGAAGCAGAACAAGCCGTGCTCACACAAAAACAGCATGGTTACGATTTTATTAAAGTCTACTCTGGTGTGAGTGAAGAAATATATGTGCAAGTCAGCCAAACAGCGAAAGCACAAAACTTGTTCCTTGCCGGTCATATTCCTAACGTACCTATGTCATTAGCCCTTAAAAATCAAAATGAAATCGCTCACCTCTCAGAGATTATTGCCGGAAGAGAGCGTGCTCCTGAAGGCATGGATGACGAGACTTATATCGATTGGGTGATTGAGCGAATGCTCGAAAATAACATCTCTTTAGTATTTAACTGGTCTACCGATGAAGTGGTAAGTCGCTGGGCTCAAGGAGAGGATATCTATCGCTCTGACAGTTATAACGTAATTCCACAACCGATTTTAGATGCATGGCAACAAGAAGAACGAGAGCCTGATACTGACCCTGAGTTGCATGACATCGCCTTGATGCTAGTAAAAGCATTAGTCGATGAAGGCATTGCTGTACAAGTTGGATCTGATACGGGTGATGCAGGTTCAATTCCTGAATTGTTGCTCAGAGATATGGAGCTAATGGTAGAAGCAGGGCTGACACCAATGCAAGCGCTTGATGCAGCAACTAACATACCCGCACAGGTGATCTCGCGTATTACCCAACAGCCTCAAGATAGGGGTGTAATTAAACCAGACTACCTGGCTGACCTTGTACTATTCAAAAACAATCCATTAGAAGATATTAGCCACATCAGATCTCGCATAGGTGTCGTTATCAACGGACATTGGTTATCGCAACAGCAACTTGACAATATGGCGCATGAATTCGCCAGCCAAAATGTGCAATATTTGGAGCTACCATGAACACTCGTTTTCATACTCACCTTCTTGTGGCCAGTAGTCTCACATTTTTATGGCATCCTGCCTTCGCGCAGAACGAGCACACTATCGAGCATATTGAAGTTGGGGCTAGTCGCTATACCATCCTTAAAAATAATGGCTCAGCGTTACATCAATTTAGTAAAGAAGAAATAGCGCAAGCTCCTCATATTGCTGATGATGTATTTCGTTTAATGCCCTCTTTACCCGGTGTCAGCGCAGGTGACTATTCTGCTCACTTTCATGTACGTGGTGGCCAAAAAAATGAAGTGCTGGTTCTACTGGATGGTCAGCAGCTATATAGACCCTTTCATATGAAAAGTTTTAACAGCGCATTTAGCATTATTGATACTGAAAATGCTGAGCAGGTCAACTTATATACCGGAGGTTTTTCTGCTCGCTATGGCAATAAGCTCAGCGGAGTGCTTGATATTCAATCATTACAGCCATCACAAAAAAATATATACAGTTTAGGCGCCAGCTTTATCAACGCCCGAGCGGCAGGCCAAGGTAGTTTTGACTCGCAAAAAGGCCATTGGCTCATATCTGCACGACGTGGCTATTTAGATATGGTCCTCAAAGCTATGGACGATGAAACCAGTAAGTTTGAACCTGTATATGCAGATCTTTACTCGAAATTCAGCTATGAACTTACCGATATACACACGGTATCAATGAATCTACTGTATGCCTATGACGATGAAATTTTGGATGACAATTTTGATGAGTGGAATGGGTTTGAAAAATATTATGTAAAAGAAAAAATCACGGGTTCCTATGCCAGTCAGTACTTATGGTCACGATTAAGCTCACAATGGAATGACACTTTATCATCACAGACTATATTGTCTGTTGGTAAAGTTGATGAACAAAGACGTGGCGGTCAAAGTGATCCCTATGAGATTGAGTTGACGGTCAATGACGATAGATCTTTTTCATTTTATGGGTTAAAACATCACTGGCAATGGCTTGCAAGCGATGTTTTTATGTTGGAGTTTGGTTTGCATAGCAAACAAGTTGATACTCATTATGATTACAAAATGGATGTGTATCGCTATCGCGTATTTGCAGATACGCCACAAAGTCAGCGTAATAGTGCCAAAGTCACGGCTAAAGGATCTGAGTCAGGTATATTTATTAGTAACAAATACAAGCTATCGTCAGATTGGGTCTCGCAGCTGGGTATTCGCTATGACAAACAAAACTATCAAGGTTTTAACGATAGTCAAATAAGTCCTCGTGCTGCCTTAACTTATAATATTTCAACAACTGACAGCCTAAACTTTAGTTGGGGTCACTTCTATCAAGCACAAGATGTACTCGATTTACAAATTAGTGATGGCGTTACACATTATGCATCAGCCCAGAAGTCAACGCATTATATTGTAGGTTACTCTGGGGCCTATCAATCACTATCCTATCGTATCGAAAGCTACTATAAACACTTATCAAACATACCAAAACGCTTTGAAAATGTGCTTGACCCTCTAAACTTCTTTCCAGAAGCACAAGCTGATAGATACCTAATAAAAGCGACAGAGGGAGACATTTCAGGGCTTGAACTGTCATTTGAACAGCGTATCAACAAAAAATTTCGTTGGCACCTGAACTATACGTGGTCAAAGGCTTTGGAAACAATTAATGGGGAGAAAGTTAAACGTAGTTGGGATCAAACCCATACCCTCAATGGTGGGGTAAACTATGCGTTTGATAACGGCTGGAACCTTAATGTCACTGGCCACTACCACAGCGGTTGGCCCACAACGGGTGAGTATGGCACGCTGCAAACCAATAATAATGCGCAGCAGCAAATTGTCAGGCACCTTAAGCGACGTAACCAACAAAGTTTAGATAGCTACTTACGCTTTGACTTGCGTATATCTAAACAATACCCACTACATAAAAGTCAACTGCAAGTGTTTTTTGAGGTTTCAAACCTCCTAAATCGAAAAAACCAATGCTGTGTAGAGTCATCTAACTACACACTCACTAATGACAACAATGTTACTGTAAAACAAGAGCATGGACATTGGCTGCCAATGATACCCAGTTTTGGCGTTAAGTGGGATTTTTAACATACATCTTTACCCGACTTCCCCTGAGGGTAATCGTCTGTTTGAGCAGTCGATGCCCTTTTCATTGCTGTATTATTAACAATATAAATTCATACACAAACCCAAAACTTTATTACATTTTCTGTGTACTTTTATACAGTAACTCACTACTGCCCCGCTTAGACTCCCTTTAATTAATACTACAAAGCAAAAAGGATTAACCTTATGAAGTCATCTATCACCCCTGTGGCACTTGCCATTTTGACAGGTCTACTCTTAAGCGGCTGTAATAACAATAACAACAAGGCTCAAACCAACCTGATAATAAAAGATCACTCTAATGTACATAAAGCACAAGGAATTTGGCATAAGCAAGCCTACGGCGAAGTCGTGTCGATAAGCCATGGGCAAGTCAAGCATTATGAATTTAATACCCAAGCATGCACACTAACCAGCGATAATAGCTATCAAAAAGTGATGCAAGAACACGTTGATACACTCAATGTCATTGGCACTGATTTTTTAAGTATTCAAGATAAAGGCAGCCCAACTTCATATACTTTAAAACATATCGAGCAATTACCGGCGTCATGCCAAACCCCAATTGCAAAAAATCAAGCCACTAGTCCAAGTCAAGTTTTTCAATACTTTTGGCACACATTTAATGATTATTACGCCTTTTTTGATCTGCGTGATATCGACTGGCAAGTCCAATATGATAGCTACGCGCCATTGATCAATGACAATATGAGTGATGATGCACTATTTGAAATACTGAGTGAGATGGTAGCACCACTAAAAGATGCACATGTTTCTATTGAAAGTGACACTCAATCTTTTAACAGTATGAAACCCGCTCCAGTATTAAGAAGCGCTCTCGGCAAAGCCAGATCCTACTTACGTTTTGGTCTTGATGTTGACATTTCGGATGTTATTACTGACACCTTAGATGATTACCAACATACTACTGCCAGCTATATCACTGCAGATAGTTTAAAAAGCTTTCCACACGATGACGATTCTAAAACTTTGCTATGGGGGGTTACGCCGAACAATGTAGGAATTTTAGTGATCAATAATATGGCCCAATACCACCAAAACCCAAATGCCACTGAAAAACAACAGCAACAAGCCGCCAACCAATTAATAGATCAAGTACTTAAAGAGCTTGAAGATACGGATGGGCTCATTTTAGATATTAGAAACAACCTAGGTGGAGATGATGCCATCGCTTTAACATTAGCAACCCACTTTGCCAGTGAAAACAAACTCGCTTTTAAAAAACAAGCTGTAAATAAATCAGGTCTTGGTCACACCACTGTGACTATGATAAAAAAACCAACACATAGTTATACAAAACCTGTTTATATGCTAACAAGCCAAATTACCGTCAGCGCAGGTGAGGTATTTGCCATGGCAATGAAGCAATTTCCCCATGTTACTCAAGTTGGTGAGGAAACGTCCGGCGCTTTTTCGGATATACTAAACTTCACCTTACCCAATGGCTGGGAAATTGGCTTATCTAATGAGGTATACCACAATGCTCAAGGCGAGAACTTTGAAAAGAGAGGTTTACAGCCAGATGTCAATATCAGTGCATTTTCAAGTTTAGAGACTGACCTTCCACGCTTTGCTACTTATGATTACGCGTTAGAAGCGATGGGCAAACAAACCTATCCTCAACTGAGTGTTGCGGATTTTGAGCAACAAGCGCAACAGCTAATACAGCAAAGTGAGTTACCTGGCTTAGCAATTGCTGTTATCAAAAATGGTCAAATAAAATATGCTAATGGTTTCGGTATTGCTGATGAGCAAAATACGCCAGTCACTGCCGACACACTTTTTTACATTGCATCAGTAAGTAAAGCCTTAGTTGGCGCAACCATTGCCCATGCCGTCGCACAAAAAACCGTATCTCTTGATGAGCCAGTTGCCCCGATATTACCTTTTACAACAAATGTAATACCAGCACAGAAAACACCTATTACACTACGCCACCTTGTTACCCATACAAGCGGAATTATTGACTCTGATCCTGCGTATTTATGTTCTTACTACCTTCATGATACTAAACAAAATATCAGTGACGCGCTGCTTGGTACAAATAAGTGTGATAAGCAAATAAATACCGATCTGCAACAGTATTTAAATAATTATCTTAATCATACGGGCCGCTTCTATCAAGATGCTAACTTCTCGTCACAATATGGTTTTGAAACCGCACAAGTCTATATCTATTCTAACATTGCCACTGCCCTTGCAGCCTATACATTGGAGCAAAAAAGCAATACGCCTTTTATAGAGCTGGTGCAAGATTACGTGTTTTCACCACTGAATATGACTAACAGCAGCTGGGCTACAGGGAAACCAGGCGCAAACGTCGCCACTCGCTTTGTCCATAATCCTCAAACAGGTGAACGTTCAGCAATGCCCAGCTATGGCGCAATTACCTATGCGGATGGCTCTGCTATTTCAACAGTTAACGACCTTGCCCGGTTTTTAATCGCCAGTATGAATAAAGGTAAAATTGAGCAACAGCAAGTGCTGTCTCAAGCTGCTGTTGAGGCAATGTTAAGCCCACAAACCGATACACCTGTACCTAGTCGTGATATCGGTTACTTTTGGGAATTAGATGGCAGCTATATTCACCATAACGGGGCAGATCCCGGTGTCATGTCGCAAGTCATAGGTGATTTAAAGACACAAAATGCCATTATCATGCTCAGTAACGGCGATGAAAATTATGAGCCACATGATCGTACTTTCTATAAGATAAAAAACTTGGCCCTACAACTTGCCAACTCAAACTAAAAGTACGGTGCATATCAAAATGCTGCTCGTTTAAGGTGATGAGATTATGAAATTAGGAAGACGGCAGAGCCCAAACAGACCTCTGCGGCCTTCCTGATGAAAGTCTGGGGCTCTTAAACGATCTGCATTAGTACATGTGCACCGCTATTTTTATGCTTTATTTGGTACAATTTGAATTTCTACGCGGCGATTTTTAGAACGCCCTTGTTCACTCTCATTACTTGCCACAGGCTGAGACTCACCCATACCTTGCGTGCGCAAACGCACAGCCAACACTTGCTGCCCTAATAAGTAGTTCTTTACACTATTTGCTCGTTGCTCACTCAGTTGTTGATTAAGGGCCTGTGACCCAGTACTGTCGGTATGACCCTCTATATTTAATAAGGTTTTTTCATACTTGTTCATTACCTTGGTGATAGCATCTAAAGTTTGATAGAAGTTTGGTGAAATACTCGCTTGGCCTGATGCAAACGTGATATTACTTGGCATCACTAAACGCATATTATCACCCTCGCGAATGACCTCAACGCCAGAGCCTGCAAGCTCTTTTCTAAATGCGGCTTCTTGTTTATCCATATAATCACCAATCGCAGCACCCGCAATTGCGCCAATGGCCGCGCCGATAAAAATACGCTTATCTTTATGATTACCAGTCGCTTTTCCTAATACTGCACCGGTTGCAGCACCAATTGAAGCTCCTTTGCCAGTATTAGTCATTTCACAACCGCTAAGTAAAGCTAAGCCCACTGACACTACAATTAATTGTTGCCTATTGATCATCATTGATTTCTCTATGTCACTGTTTAATCTAGGCTAGCTCATTTCAGGTGAATAGAAAATTAACTTATGTTGCTTATTGCACCAATTCAGGCGGGATTGGGGGTAAGGAGTAAGGGGCGATTAACTTATCTAGTAACTTATTTTTAGCCAACGCCTGCATTGTTTTTGTGATGTACTCTGCCGCTTCAGTTTGCGAAAAATGCTGACTAAATACCATATAGCCATATATCACATTGGTGTGTCGAAACTGCATTTTCTCTAACTGAGAAATAGGCTGCTTTAATACTTTCATAGCTACTTCAGCGGTATCCTCAACTGCAATTGCTAAGTCCACTCGCTCTTTTAATACTAACTCAAGTGCAACTTGTTCAGATGTCACATCAACTTTATTAATGTTTTTATCTTCATCAAAACGCTCAAAAAAAGCGGCGCCTCGCATAACTGCAATGCGTTTACCATATAAATCTTCAAATTTTGATACCGATAAGTTACTGCCTTTTTTTGCGTAAAACACATACGAAGAAGACAATGCCATATAAGGTGGCTCTACAAAAATCATGGTATTTTGACGCTGTGATGTTTTAATTAACCCACCCATTACATCAACATCACCCTGCTCCAGCATACGCAAACATCTCGACACAGGGCAAGGGACAGGGCGGACTTGAAATTTTTCACCTGCAGCAGCTCGAACTAGCTCTAGAATTAACCCTTCAGATTCTCCATCGTTACTGACCGAACTATAAGGTGGGGCATGATCGATTGCTACATGAATCGTTTGATGACCAGCATATAAACCACAGCTAGCAAAAAAACTGAGAAAACAAAAAACTAATAATAATAGCGGCAAATCATCACACCTCTAACTTAGACCCAACTTTTGTGATTTGTTGAACAATTAAATCAATATAGCCGTCTCAACCGGCAAGTAATAAAAATGTCACAATAGTGTGCCAGCATATATTGTTAACTGTATCATAAGGTGAACTATGGCACTGAGTATTTTCTATCAATTTTTTCTGCTCGGCTGTACCAGCTTCGGTGGCCCTGCTGCGCATTTAGGTATCTTTAAAAAACATTTTGTCGATAACTTAGGCTGGCTTCCTAATGAACGCTACGGCGCAATGATCAGCTTATCGCAAATTTTGCCTGGCCCTGGATCTAGCCAAGTTGGCTTTGCCATTGGTTTAGAGCGTGCAGGCATTTTAGGCGGCATTGCGGCATTTATCGGATTTACCTTACCCTCATTTTTGCTAATGTTAATGCTTGCTATGACAGCATCTCAACTGCCTGAACCGATTGAAAACATTATCGTTGGGTTAAAATTATTTGCGGTTGTAGTTGTTGCTGATGCCATATTTAGTATGGCTAAAAGCTTTTGCAAGACGACACCTTTAAAAGTAGTAACATTTATAAGTACACTGGCACTGTTGTTATTACCCAGTTTGCATGCCCAATTATGGCTATTAGTGATCGTTTCAGTTGTAGCATATTTTTATCGCTTTAGTCCTATTGTAGATGATAAACACAATTCACCTATTATGCTTAACTGGCCTGTTCTTGGCCTATTTATCGCTGTATTTGCTTTAACATTTTTTGGCTTACCAAATAATCTATTTGCCCAGTTTTACCAAGCTGGTGCCTTGGTCTTTGGCGGGGGCCATGTGGTACTGCCACTATTGCAAAATGGTGTTTCAGGATTATCCCAAGAAAGCTTTTTAACCGCGTATGCCGCCGCTCAAGCTGTGCCAGGGCCTATGTTCAGCATAGCTTCGTTCTTAGGCGCTGAGGTCGGGGGGGAGCATGTATTTGCCTCATCGCTTTTAGCAACCGTTGCTATTTTCTTACCAGGGTTACTATTAATGTGGGCATGTCATCACAGCTGGCAATCTCTGAGTTCCTTACCTAAATTTGCCAGCATTAGCGCAGCTTTAAACGCTGCAGTGGTCGGCTTATTAGCTGCCGCTTTTTACAACCCTATTTGGCAATCAGCAGTTTACTCACTATGGCATATTGCCGTAGTCATAGGTGGCTTTATACTACTGAAATACGCTAAGCCACCCATTTGGATGATGTTATTACTGTTTTGTGGGGTTGGTGTCTTGTTGCCACATTTGCCCTGAAAAGCTTTGATATGGGCGTAGTTCAAATGCGCCCATAATGGCGAACATATGGTCTAGGATATCTGCTTGCAAATGCTCATAAGCCACCCACCTTTTATCGGCACTAAAGCAGTAAAACTCAACAGGCAGACCATTACTTGCCGGTGCCAGCTCTCTGACCATTAACACGCACTCTTGATTAATTGCTGGATGTTGCGCTAAATACTGCTCGGCATAGCGCCTAAACAACCCCAAATTAGTGGCCTCATCAGGTATAGACTCCACCTCGTTAAGCTCACTAAATTGAGCTTGCAATGCTTCTACTTCACTTTTTTTAAGTACCTTAATACTATACATGTCAACTAATATTGCACGTTTAATTCGTCGCCCTGCTGACTCTTGCATGGCGCGCCAGTTTTTAAATGAGTCTGAGATCAGCATGTAGGTTGGAATCGTTGTAACCGTATTATCCCAGTTACGTACTCTAACCGTATTCAAGCCAAGATCAATGACTTCACCGTCAGCACCAAAAGTATCAACCTGAATCCAATCACCGGTCTTTACTAATCGATTCGCAGCAATTTGTATACTGGCGACAAGACCTAAAATAGTGTCTTTGAATACAAGTAATGTAACGGCAGCTATAGCACCAAAACCTGAAAGAATGTATGTGGGAGACTTATCTAAAATCAGACTAATAATCAAAATGCCACTGACTATGAATGTCAGCAACTTAGTCACCTGCACAATTCCTAGTATTGGAACATCTTTAGCAAAACGTAGCTGGTTGTATATTGCGTGTGCTAGGTTTACAACGCTACTAAATAAAAAGCCAGTTAAAACAATTAATACTATTTGACCCAAAGAGTGCAATACATCTACAACCCATGGCGGTGCGACCAATACCTTATCGTTAAATGCCAAAAACACTACTGCGCAGATCATTGCAGAAAGGCGACCACTGACTTTATTCAGCTCAGGAGCAAGGTGGCCCATACGTTCAGGTGAAACTCGCATTAACCCTTTTTGAATACTTGGTAACACCAAGCGACGAGTAAATAGGTATAAGAAAATAAGCGCGATAAAACCTATACTATTGGCAGTTAATGCGCTTATGAATTTGCCTTGTGGTACATTCGCAAACCAAATATCCAACAAATCTGTTAAATGTACCAATGTCATAGTGATGCTACTTTTTTGTTTGTGTGTGAACTCATATCGCTGCGCTCAACCATATGCTGGATTATTTGTTCATCTTTATTCTGCCAAAGCTGATTGAGGTAGTTTTGAAAGTGCCTGCGATAACGGTTATCTCGTTGATAACTGCCTTGTGGCACCTGTGAGATTGCCAATAACTCAACCTCAACATTCACGCTTTGCAGTTGGCCAAGCATAAAACTGCCACAGATATGCTGACTCTTGGCTTGATACATTAACGTACAATTGAGTAACCCATCAAGTTGCTGCGCTAATACTTCTAACGCAAAAGCTGTGCCTCCGGCTTTCGGCTTAAGCAAGTAGTTATAGCCTCCACCTTGTTTTTTTTGCTTTGTTTGCGTAAATCGTGTTCCCTCGGTAAAATTAATCACCGTTGTAGGATGTTGTCGAAAATTTCGGCAACTATGCTTTGTTCGTTCTACATCGAGCCCTTTTAGTTTGGGGTTCTTAGCAACTTGTGCTTTACTAGCTCGCTTCATAAACGGCATACCCATTGCCCATGCACCAGTTCCTATAAATGGAATATACTTTAACTCATCTTTGAGAAAAAACTTTGGCGCAGGCAAAGCTTCTGCGGCACTGAGCACCACAATATCTAACCAACTAATATGATTGGATACTAGTAAATACCAGCCCTGTTGTTTTACTGTATCAGGTACGTTGATATTTACCTGCTCACAGCCCACATACAACCCAAGCCTATTACCTTTACACCACATACCATATGCAAAGTGTAATAAAATTGATATGGCTCTAATTGGTAAAAATAATTTTACCAAGCCCAAAACAAATACAATACTCCCGCTTACTACTGTATTAAATAACAAGAGTAAAGTAGCACAAAAGCCAAAAAACCAATTCGGTAACACCTTTCTAAGCACTAACAGCCTCTCTCAAGATTTATTCTGATCCACGCAATTGCTGCAACTGCTCATCTTTTTGTCGCCACAAATAGTTTAACTCACTTTGAAAACGCACTCTAAAATCACTGTCATTGCTATAATCACCAATCAAGTTTTCACTCACTGGTAAAACGTCAACATGCACTTCAATTTGCTTCACTTTACCACTGACAAAATCAATGAAGGTAGGGATCCCATCTGGGTAATGAATAGTTACATTGACAACCTTTGTTATCTGCTCCCCCATCGCTTGCATAACAAAAGCAATCCCGCCTGCTTTAGGTTTGAGTAAATGATTAAAGGGGCTATTTTGACGGCGATGTTTATCTTGTGTATAACGCGTCCCTTCAACAAAGTTAACGATACTTACAGGCATTGTCTTAAACTTTTCGCAAGCTTTACGTGTGGTTTCTACATCTTTACCTTTTAGTTTTGGATTTTTCCTTATCTGACTTTTGCTAGTTCGAGTCATAAATGGAAAATCTAATGCCCACCAAGCAAGACCGAGAAAAGGCACATATAACAATTCTTTTTTCAAAAAAAAGTTTAAAAAAGGAATTTTACGATGCAAAACCCGCTGCATCACCAAAATATCCACCCAGCTTTGATGGTTTGCTATGACTAAATACCAATCACGACGTTCAAGGCTATCTAAGCCTGTAACATTAAGTGTGTAGGGACTTAACAAGTTTTGATTCAAGCTATTACCAGCAACCCATAAACTAGCGCATTCTTTTGCCAACCAACTACATGCCTTTTGCAAAGGCATGATAGGTAGCAACTTTATTAACCCGAAGATAAATATGGGGACAAACCATACAAGTGTGTTTAGTGTATATAGCAGCAAACTTAAGATACGGCGTAACAACAACATGCAATGCTTCCTTTACAACTAAGCCAACTGGCGCAGCCAGCCAAATGCTGGCTAAGCCTTTAATATGATACAGGATGATACCTTGTTTTTATTTTGCAAAAAACCTAACAGCTAATAATTTATCTAATCTTCAAAGTAGGTGTAGCCTGCAAGCCCTGCGTTGAGCTCTTGCAAATACTGCACTCGAAGTGATTTATTTTTAACGCTTTTCGAAACCCTCGTCTCAAAATTCTTTGCTAATTGAACATGATCATAATGCACAAATTTCAGCACCTCTTGCACACTATCACCCTTAATTGCATTCGTCAGCTTATAGCCATTATCACTTAGCTCAACATGAACTGAGTCCGTATCTCCAAATAAATTATGCAGATCACCAAGAATTTCTTGATAAGCCCCGACCATGAACATAGCAATATGGTATTGTTCGCCAGCGACATAAGGGGGTATAGGTAAACTAGACTCGATACCAGAACCTTCCACATATTCACGAATTTGGCCATCAGAGTCACACGTTATATCTTGTAAAATTGCTCTTTGAGTCAGAGGTTTATCTAAAGACTCTATCGGCATAATGGGAAATAATTGTTGAATTCCCCATACATCTGGTAATGATTGAAATAATGAAAAGTTTACAAACAATTTATCGGCTAGCTTTTCATTTAAATCATCGAGTACTTCACGGTGAGCACGTGCATTTTCATTAAGCAACTCTCTAACGCGATGCAAAATAGTAAAGTACAATTGCTCAATCTGGGCCCATTGAGTCATGCTCACCATACCATGCACATACTGTGCATGGGCTTCACTAAATAAATGCATGGCATCATGATAAGTCTCTAGCGCTAATCGCGCTGTTATCCGATTATAAGCTTGCCACAACTCTTGTAAAATTGTGTGTGAATCTTGCTCTGGTGCAACTGATTGAACCTGATTAGGTGCCTTTTCAACGTCAATCACATCGGTGATTAATACGGCGTGGTGAGCTGTTAAAGCCCGCCCAGACTCTGTAATAATGGTTGGGTGGGTTAAATTATGCTGTTCACACACCTCAGCAAATGCACTGACTACGTTACGTGCATATTCTGCAACGGTGTAATTCATTGAACAAGCACTACGCGATCCTGAGCCTTCATAATCAACGCCTAAACCACCGCCTACATCTACGGTTTTCAAAGGCACGCCTAATTGTGATAACTCTGCAAAGTGACGTGCACACTCTTTGAGTGCACGATGGATATCACGAATATTAGCGATTTGGGAACCAATATGAAAATGTACCAAGTTCATTAAATGCAACTTATTAGCTTTTCTTAGCGTATTAACAGCATCAAGTACTTGTCCCGCCGTTAAGCCAAACTTACCTTTTTCTCCTCCAGTATTTTGCCACTTGCCTTTTCCAACCGAATTCAAACGAATACGAATACCAATGGCAGGTTCTATTTTAAGATCATCAATTTCTTTGATCAGTGTCGTTAGCTCCGACAGCTTTTCAACCACAATATTTATGTTGTGACCCATCGCCTGACCAATACATGCCAAGCGCAAAAACTCACTATCTTTATAGCCATTACACACTATAGTAATTGGTTGTGTCGCAATACCTAAAATAGCCATGAGTTCTGGCTTAGAGCCAGCTTCTAAACCAACCTGACCACTTGGGTGCGCTAGTAACTTAGTCACGACTGAGCGCTGCTGATTCACTTTGATTGGATAAACACAATTGTACTGACCTTGATAGTCTCGCTGTTGGCACGCAAGTGTGAATGCCTCTGTCATGGTATCAACACGATGTTTTAATATATCAGTAAAACGCACTAACACGGGTAAGGTTAAACCTTGTGTTTTAAAATCTTCAGTTAATTGATTGAGTGAAATGGGTGCTTTATCGTGATCGCCATCTGGATACGCAACAAGCTCACCTTGCGCATTAATATCAAAATACCCTTCACTCCAATGAGCCACATTGTAAATTTCGCGTGCAGTACCTAAACCCCAAGTCATAGCTGTCTCATTCAATCATATAAAACGCTTAGTTTAATACGCTTGTTGGGCGATAGCGATAGCACCTTTACTATTTACAACAATAAACACACAGATGTAACATTTGACATACAAACCAAACATCTTTACCTTTAAAAGGTAATGCTAATAACCACATATTTTGAGGAAACTAATGAAAATCTTAGGTACTGCAGCATGCATTCTTTCTGCTATGTTTTGCGGGTATGCTTTTTCCCAACCACATATAAACAATCATCATTTAACAGTATTAGAGCTGACTAACCAGTATCAAAGTGATGCTCAGATGGTGGGGCTTGACGAGTATAGCTATATCAATGCTATACAACGATACACACAGTACATGAACTCTTTTTCACCAGAGAAGTATGGCGTAGTTGAGGGAGTTGAAGACATTTTACCGATGAATCAACTACCAGCTTTCACCAGAGTACTGCAAGGCGAAGAGCTAACACCGGAGCTTGTAACTGAATGGATAAAGCAAAAAAATATTAATAATGCTAAGCTTGCAAACTTTTTACAAATTGACGTAAAGTACTTAGAGCGCTTCGAAAAGGTGTATACAGAGGCCATGGCCTCTGGAAAAACAATCGGAAAAAATGACACTCTGATAGAGCCCTATTCAACAGAAAGGATAATCGTCGAGTTTACATGTCGAGACGTTTGCTCTGGTTTTGGCTTATCAGCACGTGATTATGTTGATTTAGCAAGAGAAGCCGAAAGAGTTAGAGTTAATGGTTGGATCAAAGAATTTGCTGTTAAGTTATATTCCAAAGATGGTCAATATCAAAAGACTGCGATATGGAAAAAGGACAAAAGGGGCAACATATGGCAAGCAAGAGCTTTAAGCTGCGATAGCGAGATTGCTTGCCACGCAGAACCATAATACGCTACTTTACTTTCTTTGCCGTGTATGAACATCATGAACTTAGCCGTTAAGTAACCTCTGCTGCGGATAAACGTTATGATAGAGACATTGCGACTCTTCCAACATCCAATAAAGCTATTTTACTTATGTGCAGCTAAAGATAAGTGCATTGCTGTATTTTTACTATCAATAGAAGGAAACTAGCCCTTGAAGAAATTAGTTTTGAGTACCTTATTCGCTTCATCCCTGTGCAGCAACGTCATCATGGCTGCCAATACACAAACCACAACTTATGATAGCGCAGACGTGGCTCTAGCAGCCCAACTAGCAAATATTCACTTAAATACGTTTACACAGGCAATAGCAAAATATGATACTTGGTTGGCGGGCATTGACAATAAAGCGCACCATTTTTCAGATAATCCACACGGAGTTAAACCCTTTAATCAACTGGAAGCAGTGCGTGCTTTTGACAATGGTGCTAAGTTCTCGCCAAAGCTACAAGCCAAGCTAATTAAGCAGTACAATGACAATCAGGCGAAACTCGCGACCTATTTGGGCCTGCCTGTCGATGAACTGATGCCTTTTGTGAAAAGTCATGCCGATCTTTACACGAAGACACAAACAGGCAACTAGGGTTTGCTGGGCTCGGTGCTGGTGCTGAGCCTCATTAATTTTAACTAAAATTAAACGCTTTCAGCATATTAGTCGAAATATCTCAAAAACTTCCCATCATAACTTTGGCAAATACGCTAAAATTAATTGAGCAAAGCATAAAGCACTGGCAAAATTGCCACCAATTTATAGTAAGTGTGAAAAAGATATGTCGAATTTAGAAGCAAACCGTTGGTTTACAGAAGTCAGCGACCGAGATGGCAGCGCCTTTTCGTTGCGTATTAATAAAAAGCTAGATGAAATTCAATCTCCATTTCAAAATATTGAAATGTACGAGACAACCAATTATGGCAACCTGATGATCATTGATGGCTGCACTATGGTCAGCTCTCGAGAGAATTTTTTCTATCATGAAATGATAAGCCACCCTGCATTATTTTCTCACCCAACGCCAAAAAATGTGGTGATCATTGGGGGTGGTGATTGCGGTACACTTAGAGAAGTATTAAAACATTCAGACGTTGAAAATGTTACACAAATCGACATAGACGAAGTTGTTACACAAATGTCGCTTAAATATTTTCCCGAGCTGTGTGAGTCTAATAGTGACCCCCGTGCTACTGTAATGTTCGACGACGGCATTAAGTACATGCGCGAAATTGCACCTGAATCAGTTGACGTCGTTATCGTTGATGGCACAGACCCAGTTGGTCCAGGTGAAGGGCTATTTAACCATGCCTTTTACACTAGCTGCTTAAAAGCTCTGCGTACTGGAGGTATTCTCGTTCAACAAAGTGAGTCACCACTTACTCATATGCCTTTATTGTTAGATATGCGTGATGCTATGCTCGAGGTAGGCTTTGTTGATTTACATACATTGCCTTTTCCACAGCCCATCTACCCTAGCGGCCTCTGGTCTGCGACTCTAGCACGTAAAGGTGAATCATTTAACGGCTTTAGAGAACAAGACGCTGACAATGCAAAATTTGACACTGAGTATTACAACTCAGGTATCCACAAAGGCGCATTGGCCACGCCTAACTTTATGAAACGTGCATTTATTAAATAAGCGCCAGTCTCAAATGACCCAATAAAACACAAAAAACCCAAGCACGCTTGGGTTTTTCTATTTAACCATTTAGCCAATCATCACTTGTGATATTTAGCGCTAAACTCATGCACAGCATTAATAAATACACCTGCATTTTCAGGGTCAACATCTGGTGTAATACCATGGCCAAGGTTAAAGACGTGGCCCGAACCATCACCAAAACTAGCCAAAATAGATTGTACCTCTTCACGAATACGCTCAGGTGTACCATGAAGCATAGAAGGATCCATATTCCCTTGTAGTGCTACTTTGTCACCAACACGACGTTTCGCATCTGCAATATCAATCGTCCAATCAAGACCAATAGCGTCACAGCCTGTTGCAGCTATCGCCTCTATCCATTGGCCACCATTTTTAGTAAATAACGTTACTGGCACTTTGCGACCATCGTGATTTCTTATTAAGCCATCCACAATTTTGTGCATATATTGCAAAGAAAACTCTTTATAATCACGCGGGCTTAACACTCCACCCCATGAGTCAAATACCATCAAAGATTGTGCACCTGCCTTTACCTGCGCATTTAAATAGTCAATAACTGAATCGGCTAATTTATCTAACAACAAATGCAGGGTTTGTGGCTCTGCAAATGCCATTTTCTTAATTTTACCAAACACCTTGCTACTACCACCTTCAACCATATATGTTGCCAGTGTCCAAGGCGAGCCAGAAAAGCCTATCAGAGGTACTTCACCTTTGAGTTCACGACGAATAGTACTTACCGCATTCATTACATAACCCAACTCATCAGTCGGATCGAGCTTAGGAATATTTTTTACATCTTGCAGTGAACTGATCGGGCGCTCAAACTTAGGACCTTCACCAGTTTCAAAATACAGACCTAAGCCCATTGCATCTGGAATCGTCAGAATATCGCTAAATAAAATTGCTGCATCTAGCGGGTAACGACGCAATGGCTGTAACGTCACCTCACAAGCTAACTCCGCATTTCGACACAAACTCATGAAGTCACCAGCTTGTGCTCGGGTTGCACGATATTCAGGTAAATATCGACCTGCTTGACGCATCATCCACACCGGAGTGACATCAACAGGTTGTTTCATCAACGCACGTAAATAACGATCGTTTTTCAATTCGCTCATAGCGTATCTCGACTCCAAAACTTTAAAAATTGTTCAGATTGTACCACCATCTTGGCAAGCACTCTATCTAAACCCAAGCGCAAATTAATCCGCATATGATCTAAATTAAAGTTCCTATAACTCAAAAAGTTAGTAAATTAGTATCAAAAATAGGCAAAAATCATGTCGCCTAGGTATTTACAATAGAGGTCAAAACTTGGTATAAAATTGTCGCGTTACAAAAATAACAACAAAACACCTTTAGAATAAGAATAACAATAGTTATCAACTAGCTAAACTGCATTCAAACCACCTCTTTAGGTGGTTTTTCTTTTTAAAAAACCCAAAAAAGGAACTCCTTAATTTTCAATTGCTTACCATGTTTCTTTACAATAAAAATAAAAATAGGTTGACCTTTGCCACAGATTTCCTTTTTATAGAGGAAACAATCCGCAATAGGAGATCACTATGCTTTCACGGTTAGAACGAGCCCAAGAAAAGTGGGGAGGCAGCCATAGTGTTATTGATGCATGGTTAGCAGAGCGACAAGAACTATTACTGCAGTACTACAAACTTGCAGGATTCTCTCCTTATGACAAAAAAGATCATGCTTTGCCTGATCAGATGAAGATCCAATCTTTTTGTCAAATACTGATGGACTACCTTTCTGCTGGGCACTTTGAGATTTACGATAACTTAGTCGAAGCTTGCGAAGAAAAGGGTCCGGATAGTGCTAAACTTGCACAAGCATTGTATCCACGCATTGCTGGTACCACCGATGTGGCTTTAGACTTTAATGATAAGTATGCAGAAAATTCTCAGGAACAGGTGTTACAGGATTTTGATAAAGACCTATCTCACTTAGGTGAAGTGTTAGAGTCTCGTTTTGAATTAGAAGACGAACTGATTGATAATTTGTACGCCAATCATAGCGATTAATGCTCAATACGCAGCGGAACGTATAAAGCAATTAAAAAAGGGCCATAAGGCCCTTTTTTAATGCTTTAAGCTGTATTTATTCTGCTTCTGCTTTTTGCGCTTCTTCTTGAATTTCAAGTAGTTCAACTTCAAAAACCAATGTTGAGTTTGATGGGATTTTACCCAAGTTACGCTCGCCATAACCTAGCTCAGCTGGAATAGTAAATTTATACTTAGAACCAACAGACATTAACTGCAAACCCTCAGTCCAACCTTTGATCACTTGACGAAGACCGAAAGTAGCAGGCTGCTCACGCGCATATGAGCTATCGAACTCAGTACCATCTAACAATGTGCCTTTGTAATGAACGGTTACTTTATCCGTATCAACAGGTTTTTTACCGTCACCTTCTGAAATCACTTCATATTGTAAGCCAGACTCAGTAACAACAACGCCTTCTTTCTTCGCGTTTTCAGTTAAATACTTTTCACCGTCCGCTTTGTTCTTTTCTGCTTCATGCTTTACTTTTTCAGCTTGCTTTTCACGAACTGAAGTATCAAGCGCAGTCAATACTTCACGAATTTTGGCTTCATCTAATTGCGCGTTACCCGCAAGTGCGTCCTCAAAACCACGCTTTAAGAGGGCTTGGTCAAGCTCCACACCAAAACTACTTTTATCAGCCAAATCTTTTTGTAAAAAATTACCCACTGACGCACCAATGCCATAAGCTTGTTGCTGTGCTTCTGTTTCTAATTTTAATTCAGCTGGTTTTTCTTCTGCTTTTTGGTTACATGCAGTCAGTGCAAGTACTGCAGCTGCCACCAAAGACAATTTAATCGTCTGTTTCATTCTCTTTTCTCCGACAAGCCCATCGGCTGCCTGTTAATATTATATTAATGGTTAATTCTATTTAGCCACATTACCATTCATCGTGATAGATGCCAACTTGTATGACATCAATGCAGATATATAACGTTTTCTGTGACTTGTAGCGACTTTGTGGTAACGATACGCTACTATCAAAGTAACAATACACTTAAATTGTTTAGATTTTTATAGTTTACCTTGTGTAACTCACAGCGTTAAGGGGAAATACCCATATTATGCCCAAACTTGATCGCTTCTTGCTGTTTATAGCGCTATTTTTATTAAGTAGCTGCACGCCAGCTGATAAAAAAGCCGATTTAACTGTTGAGCATGCCACCAGAGGCGCTTTTGCTGCTGCTATTTCACATGATGGTCGTTACAGTTTAGTGTCATCAGTAGAACATGGTGTCAGTCTGTGGGACAATCAAGTCCATGGCTTAAAATATCAATGGCAACAATCAAAACCTGATGGCAACTTAGTACATTCACTCGCCATTGCTTATGACAATAGCGTTGCCGTTACAGCTGAAAACGAAACCTTTGCTATTTGGGATATTGCCACAGGTAAAAACCTCGGTTTTTATCAAATCCAAACGGGCACAATCAGAGACATCGCTATTAGTAATAAAGGACGATTTGTGCTTTATGGACGAAGCGACAACGTGGTTGTACACCTGGACTTAGAGAGTGGAAGACGGATTGAGTTCCTCGGCCATCAAGAAAAAATTAATTCTATTGACCTGTCCCCAAATGGATACTTTGCCCTTTCAGGTGCCAATGACTATAGCGCCTACTTTTGGGACACCCGCACAGGCCAAGTAATTCACCGTTTCAACCACCCTAGTCGTGTAACAAAAGTCGCGCTAGATGCGACGGGTCAATATGCATTTACTGCCGATAGTTTAAAAAAAGCCAGTATTTGGCAGCTGACTTCAGGTGATCTCATTTCACAATTACAGTATATTGCGCGTCAGAAGATATTCAGCGCGGTCCGCTTTAATCAATCAGGTACGCTACTGGCCACTGGTTCACCAAACAGAGAACTCACACTTTGGCGCGTCAAAGATGGACAAAAACTGGGATTGTGGAAAGTACAACCGCGCGAAGGCAGCCGGCCTAAATCGGCAGTTGTGTTCGATGTTACCTTTGTCGAACAAAATAATGCTTTAATCACCGAAAGTTCAAGTGGCTTACTAGAGCGTTTTAATCATGTGGAGTCCCAATGACTGAATTAGAAAACCGTGTTATGGAGCTAGAAGCTAAGGTATCTTTTCAAGATGATACTATTGACACACTCAATGATGAACTCAAAATGCACCAGCAAAGACTGGCTAAAATGCAGCGTCAAATAGAGTTACTGGGTGAAAAAATCAAAGAAGGCCAAGAGGAAGGTTTAATGCCACAGCATCAAGAACCACCGCCGCCTCATTACTAGAGGCTGTTGCTC
>NZ_ARPN01000078.1:0-17759 GCF_054966645.1 Pseudoalteromonas sp. SANK 73390 | reverse complement strand
CTGCTGGTCACCTTGTTGCTGCTGGTCACCTTGTTGCTGCTGGTCACCTTGTTGCTTTTGGTCATCTTGTTGTTGCTTAAGCTGCTCAATGAGTGCTTTGTTTTGCGCAGCTTGGTCCATATCAGGGTTAAGAGCTAATGCTTTATCGTAAGCGGCTATCGCTTCTTCTAGGTTGCCTTGTTGCGCTAAGGCATTACCATAGTTGTATTGGCCAACTGCTGAGGTGGTATTTTTTAAAACTTCAGCTGCTTGCTTATAATTACCTTGCTTATACAGCGCGGCTCCTTTGAGTGTTGAATTATTGGCCTGTGCAGCTTGCGAAAACTCTTCGCTTTGGTATGCACCCAGTGCGTTTTGGTTAGTATTTTTAAACCAGCTTTGCCAATCTGCTGCTATGGCTTGCTCTGTCGGTTGCATCACAAAAATAACAGCCACCAAGGTCAAGCCTGCACGGCGCATTAATACTAATGCCAACGGCAGTAAAATCAGTAAACCATATTGGCCTGCGTCTATGCGCCAAAGGGCTTCACTTTGTTTCGATTGGTTTAGTTCAAGCGCATTATGAGTGTTTAATTTGGGAGTAAAAGCGGCTATGTCTTTGCCACTTGGGTTGTAGCGAACAAGCTGACCACGATGTCTCTTTACTAGGCCATCTAAGCGAGCAAAATTAATTTTGGGTACTACGATTTGCCCGGAGCGGTCTTTCAAAAAGCCGCCTTCAGGTAGAGCAATAGGCGCGCCTTGCTCAGTACCAACGCCATAAATACTCAAAGTGTAATTTTTGCCTTTGAGTTCAGCGTTAATATCATCAACATCTGCTTGGTCTAGTCCATCGGTTATTAAAATAATATCGCCTTGCGTGTATCCGGCTTGCTTGAGTAATGCAATTGACTCGCTAATACCCGCAAGCACATTTGAGCCTTTGCTTGGCATGATCTCAGGGCTCAAGCTTGGCAGTAGGTTTGCTAAGGTGGCGGCATCACTGGTCAATGGCGATACGGTAAAAGCATCACCAGCGTAGGCCACAAGAGCGGTTTCACCTTCTTTGAACAACTCAAGCATATCTAGCGCTTTAAAGCGCCCTTGGGTTAAACGGTTTGGGGTAATGTCGGTTGAGTACATGGAATACGACATGTCCATTAACAACACGCGGGCTTGCTTTGTTTGATAAACAGGCACTTGCTGCTTTTCAAAACTTGGTCCTGCTATACAAAGAATACTCAATAGTAAAAACAAACTGATGAGTATTGGGCTGTGCTGTTTGCGTTGTGATTTACTTTCACTGAGCATCACACTGGCTAAATGGGGGGCAATTAACTCACTACGTGTATGCTTTGCACGCTTTAAAAACTGTGCCGATGAAACCGCCAACCAAGGCACAAGTAGCCACAATAATTCGGGGCGAATAAACATAAATTCCATGCTAATTCTCCTGTTTTAAGCCACGTAGGACTTTTAATAAAATTGTGAGTGTTATTAGTGCTAGCACGCCCAACAGCGGCCAATAAAATAACGCCAGTTGTGGGCGAAATGTTTGCGCATCATCAGAAATGGGTTCCAATGCATCAAGTTCTTGATAAATTTGCTGCAAACCTGCCACATCTTTGGCTCTAAAGTACAACCCACCAGTTTGCTCTGCGATGTGCTTTAGTGTTGTTTCATCAATGCTACTTCCACCGCCTACACCACCCATTCCAAATAGGCTAAAGCCGCTGCGGCCATCCGACCCAACTCCGACGGTATATACTTTAATACCTTCATCTTTGGCCAACAGCAGGGCATCTTCAGGGTCAAGATTACCGGCTGTATTTTGCCCATCAGTGAGTAAAATTAAAATACGGTTACTTTGTTGCTTTTGGCTAAAACGTTTTACTGACAACCCCAGTGCGTCACCAATGGCAGTGGCACGACCGACTAAGCCAATCTGTGCTTCGCTGAGCATTTGGCTTACCGTATTTAAGTCACGTGTTAGCGGAGTTTGTAAAAAGGCTGTATCGCCAAACAAAATGAGTCCTAATCGGTCGCCTTGACGCTGTTCAATAAATTCACTCAATACAGCTTTTACAACCGATAATCTATCAATCAAGCGACCTTGATATTCCATATCTTGTTCAGTCATCGAACCTGAAAGGTCAACAGCCAACATAATGTCGCGACCTTCATTAGGTAAGGCAACTGGGTCGTCTAACCATTTTGGGTTAGCAGCAGCGATAACTAACAGCAACCAAATTAATCCTTCTTGCCAGTGAACTGTTCGATTTTGTTGCACTGCTTTTGGGGCAAGTGCAGCGAGGCTGGCAAAACTAGGCATACGCAAACGTGCCGACGCGCTGTGTTGTACGGGTTTTATTTTGGCAATGAGCCAAGGCAGCGGCAGCAGTAAAAAGGCCCAAGGCCAACTAAACTCAAACATTGATGGCCTCTTTTAATTTAAAGTGCTTAATTGCGACATGTAGCTTATGAGCTAGCTCATTGTTGGGCTTGGGGCTGTATAAACTATCTAGTTCTTGCGCATAAAATGTTTGCCCACATAGCTGGGTTAAGCGGCTAGCCCATAGCTGGTTAGAGCCAGCGACCGCGCGCGTGCCATAATAATGTTTGGTCAGTCGTTTGAGTAAAATATGTAACTGTTGGGCATCGTTTTGAAGGGCAAAACTATGTTTGATGGCTTCTCGCTTTGCACGCTTAAAACGCCACGCTTTGAAGCGCCAAACAAACAGGGTTATAACAATAATCAAAGACAGTAATATTACGCCCCACATGGCGATTGATAATGGCCACCATGATACCTCACTTGGTGGCATAACGTCTTGTAATGCATCTAATGGCGAAGCTTGCATAACTACTACTCTTACCTCGTAAGCTGTGTTTCTAAGGGAATTGCCGCACTAAATGATTGCATTGTCATACCTGCGCGTTTTAATCGTGCTAAACGCTTTGAAAAAGCAGTCGCAGCCTGCTGAGCAAATTTGGCCCGAAACTGTTTATCCATTAATGGTAAAGTCCAAGCACTATCGCCCGCCTCAATAGTTATGGCTTCTCGATAGGCAGGTAACGCATGCTCGAATGGGTCACTCACTTGGCAGCCAATAATTTCGCAATGACGCGCAAGGCGCTCTAATTGCTTAAAACTGGCGTCACTTAAGTGCGTGAAGTCAGAGATCACATAAACTAAGCTGCCGGGCTTGGCTAAATGCGTTAAGCGTTTTAGGTTATCAGCAAAACGGTTTTCTACTAGTTGTTCATCTAGGCTTTGATCTTTATTGAGCAAGGCTTGCTGATGAATATCGCATAGTTGGTGACACAGTGCTAATACACCTTTGTCGCGCGCTGTGGGTTTTAGTTCATGATGGCCGTGTTCGTTAAACACAATACCACCGAGTCTATCACCACGCTGACAAGCAGACCATGCCACTAATGCACTTAAGTGGGCTGCTTGCACTGACTTTAGCAATAACTTACTGCCAAACAGCATACTATTTGATAAATCAGTAAAAACAAATACTGGGCGTTCTTTTTCTTCTTGATAGAGCTTGGTATGTGCTTCGCCAGTACGTGCAGTAACGCGCCAATCGATGGCGCGTATATCATCACCATACTGATATTGCCGTACCTCGGCAAATTCCATACCTCGGCCTTTATGTGGCGCTAAATATTGTCCTGCTTGCGCGCTTTTAACACGCGAGCGAGGTTTTAGCGACAGCAAGCTGGCTTTGGGCTTGTAATAAAGTAACTCTTTTAAGCCCAATTGTGCGCCATTGCTATGGCATTGCTCTAACCATGCTTGGGTTGATAACTGGGTCGATTGCATCATTATGGCACTGGTACTAATTCTACAATACGACTAATTACATCATCTTTGCTGATGCCATCGGCTTGTGCCTCGTAGCTCAGAATAATACGGTGACGCAATACATCATGAATAACTGCTTGTATATCTTCAGGGGTGACGAACTCACGTTCGTGCAGCCATGCGTGGGCACGCGCGCATTTATCAAGCGCAATAGTGGCCCGTGGACTTGCGCCAAACTCAATCCAAGATGCAAGTGTATCATCGAGCTTGGTTGCTTCTCGGGTCGCAATAATCAATTGCACAAGGTATTGTTCAAGTGGTTCAGCAAGATGCAGTGAGAGCACACTCTTACGTGCAGCAAATAAAGTGTCTTGGCTAATCGGCTTAAAGCTCACCGCTTCTTGTTCAAGGGCTTCACCTCGGGTTAAGCGTAAAATAGCCAGTTCGTTTTCTGCTTGCGGGTAGTCGATATTAAGGTGTAGCAAAAAGCGGTCAAGTTGCGCCTCAGGTAACGGGTAAGTCCCTTCTTGTTCGAGTGGATTCTGTGTTGCCATAACCATAAATAAATCAGACAGTGGATAAGTGTTTTTACCGACCGTAATTTGTCGCTCTGCCATGGCTTCTAATAATGCAGACTGCACTTTAGCCGGGGCGCGATTTATTTCGTCTGCTAAAATCAGATTATGAAACAGAGGGCCTTTTTCAAACACAAATTCACTGGTTTGCTGACGATAAATGTCAGTACCCGTTACATCTGCAGGTAGCAGGTCAGGCGTGAATTGTACCCGTTGAAAGCTGCCTTCGATTCCTTTGGCCAGCGCATTGACTGCACGAGTTTTGGCAAGACCCGGTGGGCCTTCAACTAATAAGTGGCCATCAGCCAGTATAGCAATAAGTAAAGCCTGAGTGAGAGCCGGTTGACCAATAATTTGTGTATCTAGATAGCGTTTTAATTGTGAAAATTCATTTACTGCCATTGCTTTGTCCTTGTTGTGACAAAATTTTGCTCTAAGTTATATGGATTCTTTGTCTGATCTCAAGTCTAGATTGACATTTTAGCGTCATATTAGACATTAGTTTTTTGAATAGTTCCCCAGTTTTTTCAATAACTTTTGCTACTGTATAAAAAAAAGACTAGGGTAAGTATGGTTTGCTTCTTTTGTAACCAATTTTGATTTAACTATTGGCATTATGGAAGCGGTTGTTTAGAATCAGGTAAAATTTAACAGGTCAGACCTGTCAGCGGGAGAGCATATTAATGTCTGAGCAAAACATTCTAAAAACAACAAAAGGCGACCGTATCGCGATTGTAAGCGGTTTACGTACTCCTTTCGCAAAGCAAGCGACGGCGTTTCATCATGTACCAGCACTGGATTTAGGTAAGCTGGTTGTGAATGAAATGCTTGAGCGTTTGAATTTCGATAAAAAAGAAATAGACCAACTCGTATTTGGTCAAGTGGTACAAATGCCTGAGGCACCAAATATTGCGCGTGAAATTGTATTGGGAACCGGTATGCCAGCATCTGTGGATGCTTATTCGGTATCACGTGCTTGTGCAACGAGTTTTCAAGCCATCGCTAACGTTGCTGAGTCTATCATCGCAGGCTCGGCAACGGTCGGTATTGCTGGTGGCGCTGATTCTTCATCAGTATTGCCAATTGGTGTGAGTAAAAAGCTCGCAGGTAGCTTGGTTGATTTAAGCAAAGCTCGCACACTGGGCCAGCGGTTAAAAATATTCTCTAAATTACGCCTTAAAGATTTAATGCCAGTACCACCAGCTGTAGCTGAGTACTCAACAGGGTTATCAATGGGTCAAACCGCTGAGCAAATGGCAAAAACTCATGGTATTAGTCGAGCAGATCAAGATGCCATGGCGCATCGTTCGCACTCTTTAGCTGCTAAAGCGTGGGCTGATGGCTTATTAAATGAAGAAGTGATGACGGCGCATGTGCCTCCTTATAAATCATTTATTGAGCAAGACAACAACATACGTACCAATTCTTCACTTGAAGGGTATGCGAAGTTGAAGCCCGTGTTTGATAGGGCACATGGCTCAGTCACAGCTGCTAATGCTACGCCGTTAACGGATGGTGCCGCTGCAGTGCTAATGATGAGCGAAAGTAAAGCCAAAGCATTAGGATATGACATTTTAGGTTATGTACGCAGCTTTGCATTTTCAGCCATTGATGTGCATGAAGACATGCTTATGGGGCCAGCGCATTCTACGCCAATCGCATTAGATAGAGCGGGTATTACTTTACAAGATTTAGATTTAATTGAAATGCATGAAGCATTTGCAGCACAAGCACTGGCCAATATGAAGATGTTTGGCTCAGATAAGTTTGCTCAAGAAAAACTAGGCCGCTCGAAAGCAGTCGGCGAAATTGATATGGATAAATTTAACGTTAATGGCGGCTCATTAGCATATGGACACCCATTTGCAGCAACAGGCGCGCGTTTAATTACGCAAAGCTTGCATGAGTTAAAACGCCGTGGCGGCGGCTTAGCGCTAACAACTGCCTGTGCGGCGGGCGGTTTAGGTGCGGCCTTTGTATTGGAGAGCGCGTAATGTCAGTATTTAGTTATGAATTGAACGAAAGAAGAGTGGCTATCGTGACCATCGATGTGCCGGGTGAAAAAATGAATACCCTGCGCGATAGTTTTGCCGATGACTTGCTAGCGGTGTTAAAGCAGGGTCGTGATGACAACATTACCGGTATGGTGTTTATCAGTGGTAAAAGCGATAACTTTATCGCCGGTGCTGATATTAATATGCTAGATGGTGCAAAAACGCGTGAAGATGCATTAGCGATATCTGAGCTGTGTCATCAGGCATTCTTTACTTTGAAAAAGCAGCCTTATCCAACGGTGGCTGCTATTCATGGTGCGGCCTTAGGCGGCGGTTTAGAGTTTGCACTTGCGTGTGATTATCGTGTTTGTACAGATAGCGATATTACTAAACTTGGCTTACCTGAAGTTCAGCTTGGTTTATTACCCGGCGGTGGCGGTACGCAACGCTTACCAAAGCTGGTGGGTATTCAAAAAGCATTAGAGTGGATGCTGACGGGTAAACAAGTACGAGCAAAGCAAGCTAAAAAAGCAGGGCTTGTAAATGATTGTGTGCCACACAGCATTTTAGAGCAAGTAGCAGCGCAGATGGCAACCAAAGGCAAGGCTAAAGTCAGCAAGCCACGTTTAGATAGAATCAGTCAGTTACTAGAGTCAAACCCGTTTGGTCGCAATATTATTTTTAAAAAAGCACAAGATAACGTGCTTAAGAAAACCGGTGGTCACTATCCAGCGCCACTTAACATTATTAAAGCGGTGCGCGCGTCAGTAGAGCTAGATGAGCTTAAAGCTTATAAAACGGAAGCCGAAGGCTTTGCTGATTTAGTGATGACAGACGTATCAAAAGCGCTACGTGGTATTTTCTTTGCCACCACGCAAATGAAAAAAGAGTACAAAAATGATGATGTTGCTGCCATTGAACGCACCGCAGTATTAGGCGGTGGATTAATGGGGGCGGGCATTGCGCATGTGAGTGCCGTAAAAGCGGGTGCGTTAGTGCGTATTAAAGATGTTGCGCATCAAGGCGTTAATAATGCCATGAACTACAGCTACAAGATTTTATCAAAGCGTGAAAAGCGCCGTATCATGAGTAAAGCTCAGCTGCAACAAGCCATGAATCGTATTACAGGTTGTACAGACTATTCAGCTTTTAAGCATGTTGATATGGTCATTGAAGCGGTATTTGAAGATTTAAAACTCAAGCAAAGCATGGTGGCAGATATTGAGAAAAATTGTCAACAAAACACCATTTTTGCAAGTAATACCTCTTCGTTACCGATTGGACAAATTGCTGAGCAAGCAAAACGTCCTGAAAATGTCATTGGCTTGCATTATTTCTCACCAGTAGAAAAAATGCCGTTGGTAGAGATCATTCCACATGATGGCACGTCAGAGCAAACTGTTGCACGTACGGTAAACTTTGCGCGTAAGCAAGGTAAAACACCAATCGTGGTAAAAGACAAAGCCGGTTTTTATGTTAACCGTATTTTAGCGCCTTACGTCAACGAAGCTGCAAACCTATTATTAGCCGGTGAACCAATTGAAAAAATTGACCAAGCGTTGGTTGAATTTGGCTTCCCAGTAGGCCCATTGGCTTTGTTGGATGAAGTAGGGATTGATATTGGCTCTAAAATTGCGCCAATTCTAGAAAAAGAGCTGGGCGAGCGTTTTAAAGCGCCGAATGCGTTTGACCGCTTAATTGATGCAAAGCGCCTAGGTCGTAAAACTGGCCGTGGTTTTTACTCTTACGAGAAAAAGGGTAAAAAAGTGGACGAGTCAGTGTATGAGCTGTTGGGTATCACCACCAGTCCGCGCTTGAATAAGCAAGAAATTGCCAGTCGTTGTGTGGCACAAATGCTTAACGAAGCGGCACGTTGTTTAGATGAAGGCATTATTGCCAATGCTCGCGATGGTGATATTGGCGCAATATTCGGCATTGGCTTCCCACCGTTCTTAGGCGGGCCATTCAGTTATATGGATAAGCGTGGTATGAGTAAAGTATGTTCTGAGTTATCAACGTATGCGACGGATAATCCCGTATTTACGCCAGCCGAGAGTTTAATGAATATGGCGGAAAAAGGGGCTAAATTCTATGACACGCCTAAGGCTGAGCTAAGCGAAGTAGCGAAGGAAGAAGCGCCAAAAGCTGAGCAAACTGAGACACCATAAAGCAAAAAGTGTGTTTAGAATTGCATTGTAATGAGCGCACCGTTTGGTGCGTTTTTTTATCTAGGCTATGAACATGCGCTATTAGTACAACGCATTTTTACTTCTTTGGCAAAAGTACGTACAATCTGCGGCCATTAAGTAACATATGGCCTGTTTGTAGTTCATGCACAACACTTGTGACCTTATTGACATCTTTAATCAACAATTCTTTGCGGACCATAACACGCGTCTTGTAAAGGGAAATGATGAACCCATTTACCAGCCTGCGAACGCGGATTGTGCTTATCATCAAGTGGTATTTGCTCATGGCTTTTATGCCAGTGCGCTGCATGAAATAGCACATTGGCTTGTGGCAGGTAAAAGACGACGCGCACTTGAAGACTATGGCTATTGGTATTGCCCTGACGGGCGAGATAAAGCCAAACAACATGAATTTGAAGCTGTAGAGGTGAAGCCTCAAGCCATTGAGTGGGCGTTAAGTGTTGCCGCAGGGTTTGATTTTAATGTATCTATTGATAATTTAAATGGCGAACAAACCTGTCGATTTAACTTTCAAAAGCGCGTATATGAGCAAGTAATGCAGTTACTTGAAAATGGCTTTAATCAGCGTACTACACAGCTATTACGAGCGCTGAGTGAGCTTTATAATACCCCATGGCCGTTATCAAAAACGCAATTTATCTGGCATTGTCCAAAGGAGCTTTAGATGCAGTTTAAACTTGGTTTAATCATTAACCCTGTTGCAGGGCTGGGCGGCAGTGTAGCGTTAAAAGGCAGTGATGGGGAACACACTGCAGAACAAGCACTTGCGCTTGGGGCAACACCCAAAGCCAATGCAAGAACGAGATTAGCACTTGAGCAATTATTAGCATATCAAAGCCAAATAGATATATTTACAGTGAATGGCGAAATGGGCGAAAATACTGCCAAAGCACTGGGGTTTAATACGCAGGTTGTTTATCAAAGTGCACAACCTACAAGAGCACAAGACACAGAAGCAGCTGCTAGAGAACTGCTTGAACACAATGTTGATATGATTCTATTTGCAGGTGGAGATGGCACTGCTCGTAATATTTGCGCGGCAGTGGATGACAGCATACCAGTGCTTGGAGTACCTGCTGGATGCAAAATTCACTCTGGTGTTTATGCTATAACGCCCAAAGCAGCGGGCCGAGTAGTTGAAATGCTGGTGACAGGTGAGCTTGTGACGTTATCTGATGCAGACGTCATGGATATTGATGAAGCAGCATTTCGCCAAGGTACTGTGCGCGCTAAACGCTATGGTGAAATGCAAGTGCCTTGTGAGTTGCGTTATGTGCAAAGTGTAAAAAATGGCGGCAAAGAAACGAATGAGTTAGTACTTGCTGATATTGCTGCTTACGTTATCAGTGAAATGGATGAGCAGACCCAATACATTATGGGTTCTGGCTCAACCGTGGCTGCAATTATGGAAGAGCTAGGGTTAGAGAATACCTTATTGGGGGTTGATTTGATCCAAGATCAAGCGTTGCTTGAGCAGGATATGACTGCCCAGCAGCTACTATTGTGCCTGAACGAGGTGCCGACAAAATTAGTGATCACGTTAATTGGTGGTCAAGGGCATATATTTGGCCGTGGCAACCAGCAACTGAGCCCTGAACTGATAAAAAAAATCGGTAAAGAAAATATTATTGTGGTTGCAACCAAAACTAAGCTACAAGCACTTAATGGTCGCCCATTAATTGCTGATACAGGCGATGAGCAGTTAGATAAGGCGCTAAGCGGTTACATTAATGTGGTGACTGGCTACAACGACCATATTATGTATGCACTTGGGCACCCAGATTTAAATTAGGAGACAGTTATGTCATTTCAAGAATATATAGATGCTGCGCAGCATTTTTTCGATACTTTAGTTGAGCGAGCGTCAGATGACGAGCTATTTGCTGGTGGTTATTTACGAGGTCACTTTGATTTAGCGGTGGGTTACGCACAAGTTTCAGGTGAAGAAATAAGCGCGCAAGAGCTCAACGAGCATGTTGAAAAAAGTTTAGTAAAAGCTTATCGAAGTGGTGAGCTTAATGAAGATGATAAAGCCCATGTTGTGGAAATTTGGGAGCAGGTAAAAGCATTAAAGACTTAATTGACTAGAGCTTTGAAACTGTGCTTATTCCCGTTACAGGGAAGTTATACCAATTGTAGATCATTCTAGGAGTTAAATGACTCATTAACTGCGTTAAAAATTACTTATGTAGAATAATTACATACTGAAATTTTTGTCTGGTTACTAAGCCATTTATCTGTTCAATATCTGATCATCTATTTAGTACAATTGGTATAACAGTCACAACACCTTATTTTTAAAACCGCCAATACAAAAACAGCAGAGTAAAACCAAACAGGTAGGTTAGGCCAAGCCAACTTAATATTCTTATAAAACCTTGTGGTTGTGCGTTTATTACCTGCATTAATCTATAATTAAACCAAGCAAAAATTGGGGTTGTAACAAATGCTAATGTCATAGCAAAGGTTAACATCTCTTTTAAATTAGCTTTAAAAAACAATACCACACTCATTCCCATGATAGCCTGTAATAATATCAGGGCTGACAAAGTATATTTGGGCATTGATTTTAGTGTTAATCGCAAAGATTCATTGAGCGTTCGCGCATACCCATCAAGCACGGTTAGCGTAGTGCCAAACATGCATAAAAAGGCAATGGCAGCAACTAAAGAGTGAGACCATGGTCCGATGGTATGTGTATACATGCTGATAAGCTGTTGACTAAAAGCAATTCCCGCCAGCTCTATTTTTGTGTTACTGCCATATTGAATGAGTACGCCAAGAGAAAAGAATACCACAGCAAGCACAACAGTCAGTCCATAGCCTAAGTTGAAGTCAAACAAACCTTGTTTAAGGCTAAGTGCAGATGTGCGAGCTTTGGCCTTGAGCCATAAAGAATTAATCGCAGATATTTCTATCGGCGCAGGCATCCAGCCCATCAAGATGACTAAAAACCCTAACATAGCCAGTTGGAATGGCTCAGGTGGGTTTATTGGTGGTGGGTTTGCAGCGCCTTGTGCAATGGCAATACAAAGAGCCGCCACAGTTGAGAAGGTAAGTGTTGCCATTATCCACTTGCTAGCACGGTCTAGCATTTTGTAATGCCCGAACAATAAAATGGTTAAGCATAGTGCTAATATTGCAAAGCACAGCACGGTAATATCGACTTTCCAAGGTAGAGCATAATGCAGTAAACTGGCTGTGAGTAACAAAACTCCTGCAGTATTTACAATTGCCGCAATGATATTGAGCAATACAAAAGTTGTAAATACGCTGATACCTTGTTGTTTATACCCTGCAACTAAGCTTTGTTTGCTCAATAGAGTGTATTGAACGGCAAATCGAAAAAAGGGGTATTTAAGTAAGTTAACCGCGACGATAAGCCATAACAACTGCCAACCAAATATCGCACCAGCTTGCGTAGCAGCAACCAGGTGAGATCCGCCAATTGCGGCTGTAGCCATTAAAATACCTGGCCCTAATGTTGCTCCAAATGTATTAAGTTTGTTCTTTAACGCCAACAACACAAGTATTCCTTTATATTTTTTATGTCATAGTAGCGTTAACATGCTTAAAACCAAATAAAAACTTACATCAATAACGGCTTCATACAAAGTCAAAGGCAGTCATTTAACCAAATCGCTCTTGAAAGTAATCTTGGGTATCTTCAACAATGTCTTGATAATCATCTTCATCAATTTCTAGCACATTGAGTACATCATTTTTTACATATGGCCAATCATGAGTAGCAATAAAGCGTTTTTGAGAGTGTACTAAGTTTTCTGCCATTTTTAGCGTTGCATAACTTAGTAATGACTCTTGGTCGTGCTGCTCCTGTAAAAACTCGGTATCGTGATGGCGTAAAATCAGTTTGCAAATGGGTTTGGGTAAGTGCCAGCTAGAGGCTAAATAAAAACCTACAACTGTATGATTAGTATTATATGCCTTTCCTTCAAGGGCAATTAAAGGTGAACTATTGTTGTTTGCTTCGCTTATTACATTCACATAATCTGGGTATTTTGCCGCCATCGCGACAATACCAGCATCATGAAATAAGCCAAGCATATGTAAGTTTTCTGACGGCACTTTAGATTTTATTCTTTTGCTAATTAATGTTGATACAGCCGCTATTTCAGTTGAAGTGTCCCAAAACCGCTCTAGGCTAATGCAGCAGGTTGTTTGGTCGAATGCTTGTTGCAATAAACAGCTGGTAACGAGCTGTGTGATGCTATCTAAACCTAAAAACATCACCGCTTGCTTAATGTCAGTAACGGTACGCGACATGCCATATGTTGGCGAGTTGATCACTTTTAAAACGGCTGCAGAGGTAGACAAGTCTGTAGCAATGAGCTGGGCAATATGATTTAGCTCAGGTTCAGGTTGATCAATTGCACTTTGCAACTTTTCTAACAGCTCTGGCTTTGGTGGGAGGTTAAAGCCACTTTTAATGTCTTTGATTACATTATCGTCGATATTGATCATATTTATCTCCTTCAGCACGGCATAAAGATAAGCATAGACCAAATGAGAAAGATGTATTGAATCGACTATGTTAAATTAGTGTATATACAGTTCAACTGATTTATTGCGGTTATGGCTAGATTTAAGGTAAAGTTAGCTGAATTTTTTACTAAGGAACAAATATGGACTCACAAGCGAATAGTGATGTAAATAATGGCGCAGTGGCTCGTTTTTTAAACTTTATCGAACGGGTAGGCAATAAATTACCAGACCCAGCGATGATTTTTCTATTTTCAATGTTATTGATTTGGGTATTGTCTTGGATTTTTTCAAGTACTCAGTTTGAGTCGATAGACCCAAGAACAGGTCAAGCGATTGTGGTGCATAACTTATTAAGTGGTGATGCATTAGCGGGCTTTTTAGCATCTATGGTTAAAACGTTTACAGGCTTTGCACCACTAGGGGTGGTGCTAGTAGCCATGTTAGGTGTTGGTGTTGCTGAGCATTCTGGCTATATTAATGCTGGGCTAAAGCTCATGCTCAAGCGTACGCCACAATCTTTACTTACACCTTCTATTATTTTGGTCGCTATTGTTAGCCACACTGCAACCGATGCAGGCTACGTGCTTGTTATTCCAATTGCGGGGGTTATTTACTATGCAATGGGACGTCACCCATTGGCCGGTATTGCAGCGGCGTTTGCGGGCGTAAGTGGCGGGTTTAGTGCAAACTTTATTCCTTCAGGTATTGACCCATTACTGCAAAGTTTTACGCAAAGTGCAGCACACATCATAGACCCTCAAATGTCTATAAATCCATTGAACAATTGGTTTTTCACATCGGCCTCTAGTGTATTTATTGTTCTGTTAGGTTGGTATATAACAGATAAAATTATCGAACCACGCTTGAAAAATACGCCAGTAGATGGTGATACCGAAAGCTTACCTGAGTTTCATGAAGTGACAAACAACGAGCGCAAAGCGTTTTATGCGGCCTCGAGTGTAATGATAGCAGGCATTGCTTTGCTTGCTTATGCTGCCAGTGGTGAAGATTCAGCTCTGCGAAGCTCATCAGGTTCATTGACTGATTTTAGCGCGCCTTTAATGCAGTCAATTGTGCCTTTGATTTTTCTGCTATTTTGGATACCAGGTATGGTGTTTGGCTTTATGGTTGGCACATTTAAGTCTTCAAAAGATATGATTGATGCTATGAGTAAATCAATGGGTAGCATGGCATATTATATTGTGATGGCGTTTTTCTGTGCGTTATTTATTGCTGCATTTAGTCAATCTAATTTAGGTGCGCTGTTGGCAATAGAAGGTGCAGAGGTACTTAAATCACTCGCTCTACCTAGTGGTATTACGGTAGTGGGCATTATTTTCTTAACGGCTTTTGTTAATTTATTTGTTGGTTCGAGTTCGGCAAAATGGGCATTATTAGGACCGATTTTTGTGCCGATGTTAATGCAGCTAGGGATCTCTCCAGATTTAAGCCAAGCGGCTTATCGGGTAGGTGATTCAAGCTCAAACATTATTACCCCACTTATGCCATATTTTCCTTTAGTGGTGGTGTACTGCCAGAAATATGTTAAGGGCACGGGGATTGGTACTTTAATTGCGATAATGCTTCCTTATTCAATTGCCTTTTTAATAGGGTGGAGCTTATTTTTACTTGCCTATTGGGGTTTAGGTATTCCACTTGGTTTACAATCTAGTTATGAATATCTAGGTATGTAAAAAGCGCAATAATTAACTCGTTTTAGCTCCTTAGCAGTGGTATGTTTTGATTACAAATCTATACCATTGCAAGGAGCTAATTGTGCATTACCTTACTTCCAACACGTCTGAAATTCTGCAATATTTTGATACTATTCACTATCATATCAGCCATTCCTATTGGGCTGAGCATATTCCCAAAGAAACCTTACATAAAGGCATTGAAAACAGTGTTAATTTTGCCGTAATTGATAAGCAACTTGGTTTACAAGCATTTGCTCGGGTGATTACCGATAGGGCCACTTTTGGTTATTTGGCAGATGTGTTTGTAGTGCCAGGCTATCGAGGCCAAGGTTTAAGTAAGCAACTTATGGAAGCTGTGCAATCACATGCTGAGCTACAAGGGTTGCGTCGATTTATGCTTGCTACCAAAGATGCACATAAGTTGTATGAGCAATTTGGCTTTCAAGCTGTTACAGACCCAAAGCCGTTCATGCAAATTGTTGCTGTTGACATGTATGCAAACACGATTAGCTAAGTGCTTTGTATTATGTTGTTCATAATCTAACTGTATAAATTAAGTGCTTTTTTTATAATCTCCGCTAGATTTTATAGTGTGTAGAGTTTTTTGCATTAAATTAAGGATGGTAGTGTGCGTATAAAAAGTAAAATTGTATTAAATGTAGCAGCGATAGTTGCAGCCGCGGTGATTATATCGGCGGGGCTGCTAACAGTATTAGCGCAGTCAGAAGCGCACATGGCATTACATGAGCAGTTACAGAACCGTTTGGTGAGTGCCAGAGACGCGAAAAAAGAGCAAGTAACGGATTATTTTGACATGATGCAACAGCAGCTTAAAACACTGGCATCTTCCATTATGACGATTCGTGCCACAAATGCGTTTCAAGACGGGTTTGTGCAGTATCAAAAGCAGTTTTCACATACCGCTGGGTCGCAAATAGATTCAGCACTGGGTGAGTTCTATCAACAACAGTTTGGTGCAACCTACCGTGCTCTAAATGATAATAAAAACATTGATACTCAACAACTACTTACTGAATTATCGCCCAATGCTCGGGCAATGCAATACACTTATATTGCGAACAACCGCCACCCTCTCGGTAGTAAAAGTGAGTTATTTGATGCCCAAGATGGCTCCGATTATGCGCAGGCACATATCAAGTATCATGCTTCTTACAAGCAATTGTTAGAAGCATTTGGTTACTATGATATTTTTATTGTTGATGCGCAAAGCGCGAATGTAATTTATTCTGTATTTAAGGAACTCGATTTTGCGACATCTTTACAAAGCGGTCCTTACAGTGATTCTGGCATAGGTCTGGCGTTTAAGGCGGCCATGCAATCGGGTAAGGGTGAAGTGTCATTAATCGATTTTAAACCATACACACCCTCTTACGAAGCCCCAGCAGCATTTTTGTCTACGCCAATTTTTGAACAAGATAAGCGAATAGGTGTTTTGATATTTCAAGCGCCAGTAGATAATATAAACAACATAATGAACTATGATCAGCAATGGCAGCAGCGCGGTTTAGGTGCCACAGGGGAAACTTTTTTAATCGGTGAAGATCGCCTAATGCGCTCGCAAAGTCGGTTGTTTTTAGAAAATAAACCTCAGTATTTGGCGATGCTTGAGCAGCAAGGTGTACCTAACAAAGTCATTAGCCAAATTGATGCCAAAGACTCTACGTTAGGGCTGGCTGCGGTTGCCACTACGGCGGTAGAAAAAGCATTGCTTGGGGAGGTTGGCTTTTTACAAGGTAATAACTATTTAAATGACGCCGTAGTGTCAGCGTACGCACCCATCGAGTTGCTGGGGTTACAGTGGGCCATTGTCAGCGAAATTAGTACCCGTGAAGGGTTTGCAGACAGCGACAAATTAATTGGCACCATGCTCAGTGCTGCGGTTGCATTAAGTGTTGTTTTGATACTGATTGGGCTCGTTATAGCATGGTTTTTAGGGGGCTACCTTGCAAAACCAGTATTAGCGATTAATGACTTTGTGATGCAAGTTGCAAATACGCTGGATTTATCGCAGCGGGCCAATTTACGCTTTAATAAAGCCGATAATGATGAAATTGCGCAAGTGGGCCATTCGTTAAATGTAATGATGAAAAGCATTAACGAGGCAATGTGTGAAGTGGCAGACTCATCTACCAATTTAGACCGCTCAGTGACGGCATTACGCAAAAACTTTAATCGGGTTGCCAGTCAATCTTCTGAGCAATCAAGCATGACTTTACAGTTATCAGCGGCGATTGAGCAGATGGCTCACTCATCTGAGTCCTTAGCGCAATCGGCTGAAAATTCTAATAGTGCAACACACACTGCTGTTGAACAAGTTGCTCAGGGTAAAGCGAATGTTGAAGAGAATGTAAAAAATAATAATCAGCTTAAAAACATTATTACAGCCACATCGAACGAGGTTGATAAAGTGGCGCAGGATAGCGCTGATATAGGCTCAGTACTGGAGGTAATTAAGGGAATTGCAGAACAAACTAATTTGCTAGCTCTTAACGCTGCTATTGAGGCTGCGCGTGCGGGTGAACAAGGTCGTGGTTTTGCTGTAGTAGCTGATGAAGTTCGTGCCTTGGCGCAAAAAACTCAAGACTCCACAACTGAAATTCACAATATTATTGAGGCGTTGCAAGGGGGGTCAAAGAAAACAGTGAGTTCAATGCAAAGAGCATTATCGAGTGTTGATCAAACGTTTAGCACAACTGAGCATGTAACGCGTTCGTTTGAACATATTAATGAGCAAGTGTTAGCGATTGAGAGCTATAACTCTGAGGTAGCAACGTCAACATCGGAGCAAAGTTCGGTAGCCAAAGATATGGCACATCAAGTATCAAGTATTAGTGATTTAGCTGGACATAACAGCGAAAGTATCCAAACTGCATCAGGATGTTGTGATGAAGTTGAGTTAGAGTACCATCGTTTGCAAGCTTTGGTAGGGCGTTTTAAGCTCTAGACATAGGGTGTTTCGACTAGAG
>NZ_ARPN01000077.1:0-3610 GCF_054966645.1 Pseudoalteromonas sp. SANK 73390 | reverse complement strand
ACAAAAAAGCCACCTTGCAAAACAAGGTGGCTAAAAACAACATACACAGGGGAGAAGTTGCGTTGTTAAAATATCATTCTAAAGGCTTAGAAAACGTATTCAACAGAGACGGATGCCACATCCATATTGGGGTCTATACGGTCATCAAGCTCATAACGTTCATATTCAAGACGCATATTAACGTTCTGCGTTACGCCAAAGGCAATCCCCGCACCGTAGAACCAGTCGCCGCCGTCCAGCTCGCGGCCAATACGCCCTACATCAGGAATAGTGGCATAAATATCTGCATTCCACTCTAACCAACCGCCTTTTGCATATAATGAAAAACGCTCGTTAAGAGGCGCTGAAAAACGGGCAGCCAATGACACACCGTCAAGTTCGGCGTTGCTGTCTATATCACTGGCTTCATCAAAATTTTGATAGGCTAATTCAACACTAAAGTATTCATTTAGCGCCGTACCTACATAGGCTTTAAGCATAGATGCATCATCATCAAAGCTGGTGTCGTTCTCTTTGTCATCCCATTGAAATGAATATTGGCCATAACCAATACCCGTATACACTTTTGGCTCGCCGTTAAAGTCAAAGTAGTTACTGTCAGCGGCCAATGCTGAGGCACTTGATGCACCCAAAATCAGCGCTAAAGAAATAGATGACACAGAAAAGCGATTAAACATAATGGCTCCTTTTAATTTTTTGCAGAGAATATTTATTTTAAAAATAGATAGAAAAGGTGAGCGCGGTTAATCGCGCTCAATACTGTTTAGTTAAATTGATAGCGCCGTATTACTTACGACTCTTTATCAATGCGTAGGTTGTCATCAACATGCTTTACATCATCAGCGTTTTTCGCAATCGCGATAGCAAGTTGTTTTTCAGAATCTGAGTCTACATCACCCGTTAGGGTTACTTTGCCGTTTTCAACGTCTACATCAATATCTGTACCGCTAATGTCAGTATCAAATAACAGACGTGTTTTAATAACCGTGGCAATCTTAGCGTCAGTAAAGCTTGATTCATCCATACCACGCTCTTTTTCGAGTGTCTTGTGGTCCACATCTTTCACTAGGCTAATGCGGTTATCGACGTCTTTCACACCATCAATGCCAGTGATTAGCTCTTCTGCTAGTTTTTTATCAACGTTATGTTCAACCTTACCAGTAAGTACCACCACGCCATTGTGTACGTCGGTATTAATATCAAATGAATCTAGGTTGGTATTGAAAAGCAATGTTGCTTCTGCTTTACCATCAATCCACGCATCACTTGCTTCTTTTTCCCAAGCGTTATCTTTTGCGTTTACTGACGTTACAGTTACTGCTGATGCTAATGCCATTGTAAGTAGAGTGCGTTTCATAATCATTTTCCTTTAAGTTGTTTTGACGAATTAGTTAATGCACGGCGTGTGCCATATTTAAAATAACTAAAATTCAATGACTTATAATTAACCACCCCAATCGCCACGCTCCCCCTATGTGTAGTTTTCTCATAACACGGTAGTTTTTACAGGCAAAAATTACAGACCCAACCCGTCATGACTCATCCAGACGCGATAAAGCAGTGGATCTAAGCGGCTGGCATAAATAATGCCTCACCACCTCATTATTAATTAAATAGCGAGCGCACAATGAATAACCTCTCATTAGAAAAATTTTGGCAACTCATCTATGAAAAGATGGACAGCTGGGCCGAGCTGAGTATTAAAAACCTCCCTAACTTGGTAGTGGCCATTGTTATCTTCGTGGTGTTTTTGTTTCTCTCCAGCATTATTGCTAAATGGGCACTCAAGCTTATCAGAAAAGCCTCTCACTCCACTCAAGTCGCTGGACTGTTAGCTGCTATTATTCGTTTAGTGGTCATTGCCATTGGCTTTTTCTTCGCTTTGGACATTATGGGGCTCTCTGGTGCCGTGGCATCCTTGTTGGCCGGTGCGGGTATCATTGGTCTTGCTATTGGTTTTGCGTTTCAAGATATGACTGAAAACCTCATTGCTGGTGTTGTCATGGGGGTACGCAAACCATTTAAAGTGGGTGATATCATTGAAGCTGATGACACCTTGGGCACAGTCAAGCAAATAAATCTACGCAACACCTTAATTGAAACCTTTTATGGTCAACTTTGTGTTACCCCGAATAAAATACTATTTAGAAACAAGCTGCTCAATTACTCCACCCTCAAAAAGCGTCGTATAGAAATTCCCGTTGGGATTTCTTATGCCGATGACATTAATCAAGCACGCGAGGTGATTGAGCAAGCCATTAATAACCTCGACTTTGTTAAACACAAAGAAGAAACCGCCGTGTATGCCAGTGGTTTTGGTGACAGCGCCATCGACCTACTTGTTTGGTTTTGGATTGACTACCCAGGAGATGGCAACTTTATGGATATTCGCCACCAAGCGATTGTTACAATCAATCAAACCCTCAATGATAACGACATTTTAATTCCGTTTCCTATTCGCACATTGGACTTTAATGCAAAAGGAGGCACCACCTTGCAAGATGTACAAAGTACAAGTGAGCAGTAATTACATACACTCGGTAAGACTTACAAGGCCAGTACGCACCAAAAACATAACAAACTGATTTTAAACAAAAATAAAACTGGCACGGACGCTGCAACACCCTCTGTGTATAACGATTAATTGCAAATGATGATTTATCCATTTGCCACATATTTAAAATTGAAGGAGCACATTATGTCGAACAGTGATTTTAATTTAAAACCCGTTGCAGAGCTTATTAAAGTACTTAATGGTGGCATTGAATTTTACTTAGATGCAAAAAAGAAAGTCAGCAACCTTGAACTTGAGCGCATTTTTGAAATGAATGTGCTAGAAAAAACCAAAGCCGTATCCGCATTGCAGCCATTCATTGTGGCCGACAAAGGTGACGTTGAAGACGACAATGCATTCAGTGTTGAACTGCGTGAAACTTATACCAAAGTCATCGCATTAATTAGCACAGATAAAGAGCACACGTATATTTCTCAGCTTGAAGAAGTGGAAGATAAGGTCCTTGAGAAAGTAGACGCCGCACTTGAGCAAACACTGCCACAAGACTGCCAACGCGTACTACGTGAAATACGCATGACAATGCAAGCATGTCATGACGAAATGAAAACATTGCAGGATATTACAGCCTAATTGCCAAATAGGCTTGAGGAGGCCCCATGTTACGCTGGTCAATCACATTTTTAGTACTTGCCCTTATTGCCGCAGTATTAGGGTTTGGTGGCATCGCAGGTGCAGCAGCAAGCATTGCTAAGATACTATTTTTTATTTTTGTCGCATTCTTAGTACTGTCTTTTATTTTTTCACTCGTTAAAAAGCCCAAAGCTTAGGCTTAAAGGAGCACATTATGAATATCATGAATCTAACAAAAGCCGTCGGTGTTGTTGCTTTACTTGCACTGGCAGGTTGTTCAGACGGTCCAGCGGAGGATGCTGGTGAAAAAATCGATGAAATGGTAACCGATAGCAAAAACGCCATTGAAGATGCCTGTGAGAACGTTAAAGAAGCCGCTAAAGCTGAGAATGAAAACTGCTAATCGGTTTTAAACAAAATAGAATTATTAAAAAGCCTCCAAAATCGTTTTGGGGGCTTTTTACA
>NZ_ARPN01000076.1:0-34203 GCF_054966645.1 Pseudoalteromonas sp. SANK 73390 | reverse complement strand
CAATGCTGCATAATAGTCTATGTCAGTTGCGAATGACAAAGTAGTGGAATCCTTTGGTTGAAGTCTTTGGGCAGCGCCATTCGGGCATTTTTTCTACGTTATCATCTGGCTTACATGGAGTAACTATGCGACGCAAGTTCGCCTGAACTGGGAGAGTCGACAACTGGTATTTGCCAATGTGGCATAAGATAAAGTAATCCCCCCAATGCCAATATTAATAGGCAAAAACAAAATGCCAGCATCAACTGCCATACCGAATAAGCTCAGTATCCAATGCGTATCATGTTTAGCCCAGTTACTTATATTTGCAGTAGGCATATTTGCTGAGGAAATATCAGGAGAGTGACTCATACCTCAGAGCAAGATCACGAACTTTACCTTGACTTAAAAGTATGATCTTATATGTCTTTTTAGGTTGTTACTTTTATGTCTGATCCTCTTTTTCTAGAATATTTTGAATCAATTGATGACCCTCGCCAACAAGATAAAGTCGTTCACAAGTTCTTTGATATCATATTCTTAACTGTGAGTGCTGTTATTTCAGGATGCCAAGGTTGGGAAGATATAGAAGACTTTGGACATGATCGACTCGATTGGCTTAGAAAGTTTGTACCGTTTAAAAATGGCATTCCTCGTCACGATACGATTGCTAGAGTCATTAGCCGTATAGACATAACACAATTTCAAGATTCATTTTCATCTTGGATGAAAACGTGTTGTAAGCTTACTCATGGCGAAGTAATTGCCTTAGATGGGAAACGATTAAAAGGCTCATTTACTCAAGCTGATAGGCGTGATGCACTATTTATGGTGAGTGCTTTAGCGTGTGAAAACGGCGTCGTCTTGGGACAAGCCCCAGTTGATAAAAAGTCTAATGAAATAAATGCGTTACCAGAGCTTTTGAGACTTTTAGAAATAAAAGGCTGTTTAGTTACGATTGATGCCATGGGGTGTCAAGAGTCGATAGCGCAAGAAATCATTGATAAAGAAGCCGATTATCTACTTGCAGTTAAGGCAAATCAAAAAGCGTTACTTAAGCAAATTGAAAGTGCTCTATTACCAAAGCTAACCGAACAAGCAAAAGATGGTGTGCTGTTTAATGAAGCCGACTACCAAAGAAATAGAGAAGAATTCCGGTGTTGTTCAGTGAGCCATGATTTAAAACAATTATCAGAAATGGTTCATTGGAAAAACGCAAAAACGATTGTTGTAATAGTGTCTTATAGAAAAGGAAAAGGCAAAATAAGCAATGAGTTAAGTTATCGCTATTACATAAGTTCAGCACATTTAACAGCAGAAGAACTGGCGGTATCAGCGCGTCAACACTGGCAAATTGAAAATGGATTACACTGGCGCTTAGATGTAGGTTTTAGAGAAGACGATTGCCGAATTAGGCGTGAAGAAGGAGCAGCGTCAGTGTTCGCAGGACTTAGGTATATCGCTTTTAATCACCTAAAAGCTGAAACGAGCTTTAAGAAAGGTATGCCCGCAAAGCAAAAGAAAGCGATGCGTAGTACAGATTACCTTGAAAAGGTCTTGAGTTTATAATGTTTTTTCATGCTCTTACCCTGGGTTTTGAGCTAAGCACACATTGATTTTTAAGGGACGTAAGTCCCTATATTCAAACCTTGCCAGCGACTTATTTGGTTTGGGAGATATTTATAATTGAATTTTTTTATTATATAAAACTATTAACGTTTATTTTAATTAAGCACTTTTCTCTTTCTTAAACGAATTGGTTAACATGGGTTTTAAATCTCTTAGCAATAATTGGCCGCTGGTGTCAAAATTAGCTGTCTTAGTTGATTTAAACCAGCCTAAGTGACATAGGAACAAAAGGGTTTCCTTTGCCTTACTAACAAACTGCTGTTCAAACTCTTCTTCTGATAATTGAGGTGTATATTGACCTTCACCGCTTAGGGTACTTGTGGTCGCATTGGGGTGATTATCACCCGTTATTAACCAGTGTGCATATGCTTTTGTTTTAGGATGTTCAAAAAACTTACTGATAACCGAAAGTGTGGGCTCACGCTCGCCTTTTTCATACTTACGATAAGATGGTACCGGTATTTCTAACATTTCCGCAAAGTTAATTTGCGATTCATCCACCGAGATCCGTAATTGTTTTAATCTTGTTGCAAAAGTATTTGACATATGACCCAATCCGATCAATTATTTTACCAGTTGACCCAGATAGGCTACATGAATTAATTCGACTTGTCTATTTGTGGTATTTAAGGGGTTGTGAACGCGATGAATTAGGTATTTATTTTCGCATTTTCACTGAGATAGGGCCGTGAAGCGTTTTAATTTTTGCCATCTAGGCAAGCGCATTTTCAGCGATAAAAACGCTAACCATTACCAGATACGGATATGTAATGAATACGATACGAAGAAATGAAAGCATGCGCAAAGCGCAAACAATGGCTGCAAGGCAATATATACCCGCTACAATCCGCAAGTTGCGACGGGAGATGAAACTAACGCAAGCCCAATTGGGTAAGAGTTTGGTCACTCCGGTTGATCAGGCAACTATTTCTAATTGGGAGTCGGGGAAAACTGAACTCACAGCATGCCAGCTATTAGATATCATGATGCTGTTTGGCCAGCCTAACTTTCTTTCGTTTATTGAACAGTCCGAATCTATAGAGCAAAGACAGTCTGCGTAGCGCCTAAAATATATAAATTAACGTTCTGCTTCAGATATAGCGGAGCGTATTGCCAAGTTCTCGTTCCCATAGCAGTTAATTAACTGCATTCCGCTGGTGAAATAGGCTTCAATAGCAGTGTGTAGTTTGTTTCACCTTTTTAATCAGTGAACGTGTATTAAGTGATTGTAAGCAGAGTGCTTTATGCCCTAAAAACCCTTAATGACTGAACGATAGCGACAATTTGCTTATTAAACGTATTGATTACAGTTTAGGTTTTGCCCGTTTAAGTCATCTAGCCTTGAAAATATCTCTCTCAAAGTTAAATCAAACCAAAGGTGCGCTGTCTATGCAAAGACAGCAAGCGATAGCGAGCCTTAGAGTGACAGTGTGGTTTTAAACCATGACTTAACAGGCTAAACTGTTTACTCTTTTGCTTTAATTGTATTTTAAATGCTTTATTTCTCAAATTTTTGCTTTGATACGCAACATCAGATTTTATATCAAGATAACCAAGTTGTTGTGCTCAGTGCTAACCAAGCAAAACTCTTGGCTTTATTTTTAGATAACCCTTCTAAATTACTCAGTAAAGATGACATTTTTAATCATGTTTGGCCTCGTAAAATAATGACCGAGCAAGTGGTGTTTCAAACTATTAGCCAACTGCGCGCTATTTTGGGTGAAGGTGCGATTAAAACTTTCCCCAAGCGCGGTTATCAATGGCAGTTATTGACCAGTGTTGAACCAAGTAATAAAGCACCCAACGGTAGCAATAAAAAACATACACTTTTCAGGCGTATCTTATACTCGCTAGTTGCATGTTTAGCACTTGTGGTTAGTGGTATTTGGTTTAATGATGCATTGATAGATAAGCAACAGATACCGAGTACGGTTCAGTCGTTTGTCAATTGGCGTTCGGTGCCCTTTTCAAGTCGCAGTGATACTATGCCAAAGCAAGAGCTTGATGCTTTGAACACAAACTTAGCGCAGCATATTTTACCTGTAAATAAGGCCTATCTAGAGGCGAACAGGCCATTAATTGGTGTTTGGCAGTTTTTTGCATCGCCTTATGTCGTATATAAAAAGTGGCTAAAAGGCGAAGCCGAGGTGTTATTTTCTGGGTTGATTTATGATTATCAGACAAACGCCCAGCAGTCGCCACAGATCGTATTAGAATATTTGGCACAAGGTCAAAGTCGCCAATGGCGAGGGTATGTGCAGGCAAGTTCCTTGCCCGCACTTTGGCAACAGGTATATCAGGCGTTACAACCACTACAAGCTTCCAACTATTTAAATCTTGCTTCTGAGGCTGCAGCAAGTGCCGAGCTTGCGTTGCTTGCCAGTCAGTTCCCTAATAATTTAGCGGTGTTACAGCAATTAATTACAAGGCAAATAGAGCAGGGAGATTATGATGCAGCTGACGCGCAAGTGGCTAACCTTAAAGCGCTTGCTCAACGCCTCTCTCAACCAACTTATATCGCTTATGCATATTGGCTTAAGGGTGAATTACTATTTAAATTAGAGCAACATGGGTTAGCTTTACAGCAGCTAGAGCAGGCACAGCAACAGTTGGACCAAATAGGTTTGCTAGCGATGCAAAGCGAGGTGAGTAAATCTCAAGCTGAAGTGATAGCAATTGAAAAAGACTTTGCACAGATACAAAACTATTTGTTTCGATCAGCAAGTCAAGCTCGTATAGCAAATCGGCCAACGCAAGAGGTACGTGCCTATACTTTGTTGTCAATTAGAGCGTCTAAGCTTAAGTTAAATAAAGAAAAATACGAGTATTTAAGACAGGCTGAAACACTGATTAATGATTACCAGTTAGATGCATCTCATAAAATGTTAACTGACTACCACTGGGCATTATTTGCTGAGCAAAAAGCCGATAAAATTACATATTATAACCGTGTATTAAGTCGTCCAGTCACCCCTAGTAATTTTTGGGTTTTCACCAGTGTTAGCGAGCAACGAATTCATTATGCCATTGAGGATAAAGATTGGACGTTAGCGAAAAGCATTGCGAATAAAGTCGGGGAGCCAGCTCGTCAATCATTTTTATTGGCGCAGATATATGTGGCAAATCGGCAAATTGAATTGGCTATTCAACATGCTGAAAATGCATTTAATTTGGCTCGTACTCAAGGCATAGATTGGATTGGACTTGATATGGCTTTGATGTTGCTAGAATTAAACAAAAATGATGAGAACCCAGCTTTGGTAATGTTGTGTAAGCGGTTTATTAATAATACCGCTTCTTCTTGGTGGGTGGCGAAGCATCAGCTGCGTTTAGAAAAGGTAGGAATTATAGTTAACCCCTACCCAGAATCGCCTTAAATTTTATGTGTGGCAACAGGTTAAAGTGTACTTATGATAAACCAATTAAGTGCCATCAGAGGTGCCTGACCCTTGACTGACAATTGATGTTGTCCTTTAGGTAAGTCAATCAATATGTTGTCTATGGTTTGCCAACTACGCTCCCCTGTGAGCTCGGCCTTTGTTAATAGTTTGTCACCTAACCAAAATTCAAGGTGTTGTGTGCTACCAGGATGAAATACGCGTGCTTGAAGCTTATACATTTTCGATGTGGGCACTTTAACGGTATAATGTGCGCTGTGTTTGCTAAGCGCTGCAAACACTCGATCGTCTTTTTCTTCCCAGCCGCTTAAACTTACTTTTATATTGGGTGCAGATGAAAAAGCTTCACCTTCGATTTTTGCCGGTAACTGATGTATTGTGCTTATGCCGCTATCAACGAAGTCGCTCGCTATGCTTTCAGTATTACTTAATATCGCAGAAACTGCGTAGCGCATGTTACGTTCAAGCGGCTTGGGGTCTGTGAAAGTCGGTTGTTTAAGATTGCTAGCGATATGTTGTTGTGTGAGCGTTATTGGATCTTGCCTATATACGTTGAAGCTAACTTTTTGGTTTGTAATGGGGTATTGCCATTGCAGGGTAACAGCTTCATGAGATGATGAAACAACTTCTAGCCCTTTAGGTGTGGTGGGGTATTGAATATTTGTTTTACGCCAATCTTTTTTGGCGTGTTCCTGAGCATGGGTAAGTAGCTTAACAAAAGTTTGATTACCTTGTTGATTAGGCAACGCTTGTCCTTGTGTATCTTGTACCAAACGAAAGCCTTCCAGCGCGGCCACAAAGTTATCGCCAATTGGCATGCGTTGGCTGCTTCTGTGTGCTTCCCAATGCCAACTCCCCCCTCTTGCTACATAGGTATCACATTGTTCTTTGGTAACAGCACTGCCATCAGTAGGCGCATTGTGGTAACTGTTTTGATAGCAATCAGCCAAGCGCTCAACTACATTACCTATCATATCGTGTATACCAAAGGGGTTGGCTTTATATAGCCCTACTACGGATGTAGTAAGTTCATGATCATTACAAGGTTCTATGGTGTAACCACTTTTGTAAGAAGCATCATATTGTTTGGGTGACTCATGTAACGCATATACGTCTGATAAATTAGCATACTCGCATGACTTGCCACTGAGGGGTTCGTCGCCATAAAAATAGCGGGTATAGGTTCCTCCTCTTAGTGCATACTCCCATTCAGCTTCAGTGGGTAAACGATATTGTTTTCCCGACTGTTGTGATAACCATTTTGCATAAGCAATAGCGTCTTTTCTGGTGATACAAACAACAGGGTGGAATTCGCTATGTGCGTAAATGTTGTTATCCCAGCTACCGTCACTTTTACCGCTGCCAAACCACTTATCGCCGATACGATGTGTACAGTCTTGTGGCGCTTGATAGTGGGTGGCTTCAATAAACTTTCTAAACTCGGCGATAGTGACTTCATATTTAGCCATTTGAAAAGCGGGCATTGAGACTTTATGTGCTGGTTTTTCGTTATCTTGGCCACGGTCACTGCCCATGTAAAAATCTCCAGTAGGAATAGCAATCATAGGGGGCTCTATGTATGCGGCAGTTATTTTTTGACCAGCGACTGCATTAGTGTGGCTTAGTATTACACTGCTTAGCAGTGATAGTGTGGACAGCGGGAAAAGCAAATTATGGTATTGCATGGTTATTCCTCTTGTTTGATTGACGCTGTCACCATGCAACTAGGCTACTATTTCAGTCTTATAAAAAACCTATAAATATTTAGGAATAGTTTTTTAATATGCATAAGTTGTTGATTTATTTGCTTAAATTTAAGTCGTGCTTTTAATAATAGTGATTGGTAAGTTGTGAGGAAAGATAACAGGAATATCATACTAACGTCAGGACAACCGTATGAATGCTTTTTACTTACTTTTCAAGTCAGCAGTGAGTCGCTCTTCCAAGTGCTGCGTTTTTATCCATGCCTTTTCTGTTTCTTGGGAACACTGAATTTAAACAGATCCCGCCTCAACATAGTTAATGCCAGTTGTTTTAGAGCTGCAAGCTATTACAGCACACAGAGACAAACATCAGGTCATAAGTAAAGTATTGTTTTTGAGATTGCTGAAGTGTGTGTTGAGGGCTTCAATAAACTGAAACGTGCTCAAAAAGAGTGTACAAAATCATAGCATACAAGATGAATCAAATTTACTTAATGCTACTCAAAATATATTTGCTGTCTTGCCCTGATATTTAGGTAAATAACCTGAGTTATTTATAAAAAGAACGAGGTGAAAACATACTCTTGCATGATGAAAGTTTGTTTATATTTTATGCTTATTTAACAAAAAAAACACAAATGGACCTGTTTTGTGTAATTAGCTATGTTAATTTTTTGTATTCTGTGTCATATTTAAAGGCATCTAAGGCAGTGATGGATATTGGGTCACTGTTAATAATATTATTCTGGTTAACATGGAATGAAAAAATGACCTATGCAGCACAAAAAGTAGCAGCATTGCTGAACTTTAATTCAGCATTTTTGCAAAAAAATGCCATTCAATGGTTTGTATTGAGTATGGTGATTGTGCTGTCTTCTTGCGGTAGCAGCAGAATATATCAGGGTAAGGAACTGGCTATTGCATATCTAAATAACTCAAATGTATTACATGGTTACAAAGAGCAAAAAGTCACCTCGCATCAAGTAAGGATTAGCTATCAACTAAATAACTCAACAAAAGTAAGTGGTATGGGCGTGCCTATAACGGAGCGTTTAATTGCAACGGCAGATCATGTGGTGCAAAACTTAGCTGTTGGGCAACAAGTTAATGTACAGATAGGTGCATTGGGTAAATTGTCGAAGCCTTTGACTGCACAATTAGTGATGCGCTTGCCAGATAAGGATGTGGCATATATTAAATTGAGCCAGCCCGGGCTGCCCGAAAGTAGTGTACCTAAGTGGTGTGATAGTCAACAGCTGGGTGATAAAGTGATAATGACTAAGTTATCAAGCTCCGCTAGCTTAACCGTTGCGTCTGGTACAATTTCGGGTATTTCAGATCGGCCAAGAATGACCGAACGATTTAACAAAAAGGCGGCAAAAAATGGCACCGAACCAAACGGCATGCTGGATGAGCCTATAAACTTTGTACTATTACATCGAAACATGCAGGGTGGGTTCTCAGGAGGTGCTATGTATGATGTAAAGAACAGCTGTGTTACAGGAATATCATCAATGGTTGCAAGCTTTAATGACCTAGCTCAGCCGCAGCGTTATGAGTCGGTAAAAGAGGCGTTAAATAGAAAGTATTGGTCTAATAATAGCAAAGTGCTTGCTTTTGGCATTCCTGCTAACAGAGTTCTTGAATTAGCAAAGAATAATGACTTGACTAAGGGTCTATAAAGTTGATTTATATTGTGTAATAGTTACTTTAACAGTTTAATTGATAGTTTTTAATGAAGTACCTATTTGATGAAAAAGAAATTGCCCTACAATGTGGCGATACGACCATTGCTAAAGGTCAATCCTTGCTCCAAGCTAATGTTGTTTTAAATTTAACTACATCACACAACGTTTTAAATGCACAGGTACAGGGTAGCTGTCAGTATCGTGTAGAGTGCCACTTTGCTTGATTACAGTGGTGGAGCTGTACTTGCTCTGCTGCACAAAAACAGCTTACGTGCAAACATGTGGTGGCAACAGCGCTGGCTGTGTTAACGATTGACGACCAAAAGATGACAGATATAGACCCTGAGCGGCAACAAATCGAATAGTTGTTAGCAGATAAAATTCAGCAAGAGTTAATCGCATTATTATGTATCGTTTGAGAGCAAAGGTTGCCAAATTTATCATCCCAACGCACGTTATGATCTTGTTGAAATTGATTGACTTTTAATAAAAACTGCGCAATTCGTGATTAATAGGACTGTGCCAATAATGTGATCGCTGGCCAGAGAATACGTCTGCATAACCTTTTAAATGCTCTATTAAAAAAACTTTAACGGCTGATACTTTAGCTGCTGATTTTAGATCTGAATGATAAAGCAGCCATAGGTTCCAAGTAGAAGGCTTGAGTGGAACGTCTAATCGATAAAGGGGGGCCGAGTTATCGTTATCAACCAAGCCACAAGGTAATTTTGCTAAACCCAGACCACTTCTTACGGCAGTAAAAAGTGGGCCTAGTTGATCAAACTTTGCAACCACCTTGGATGATGGAAAATAGATTGAATGCCAGTGGGGGTCAAATTCTAATTGCCATAATAGTAGCCTGTGCTCTTGGGGTAACTGCTGTAAATATGTCGCACTGGCATAAACCCCCCAATGCGAAGGGAATAGCATTTGCCCAACTAAATCACCTTGAGTGGGGGCTGGTGTAAACCTGAGCGCAATATCAGCCTCTCGGGCATATAAGTCTTTGTGCTGAGAACCCATGAGCAAGTTAACTTGGATATTCGGGTATTGAAGGTTAAATTTGTTTAATGCGGGCACCACAAAATTATTAGCCAACTCAGGTGTTAGCGCCAAGTTGACCTCGCCACTAAGTTGTTTATCTCGACCTGCTAGTTTGCGCTCAATATTAAGCTGTTGCTCTTTTAACAAGTTGATATCGGGTAAAACACTCATGCCAGCGGCTGTTAACTGATACCCTTTTGGAATGCGCTCAAACAGCTTAACCTTGAATCGTTCTTCAAATGCGTGAATACGCCGCGCAACCGTAGTGTGGTTGACGTTTAAGCGGCGTGCAGCAGCCGATAAGCTGCCCGTGTCGCTTAACGCTAAAATGTATTGATAATCGTCTTCCATGTTCATGTGTGCATTATTGCACACCTAAACTGCAAACATCACTAATTTATTTTTGTTATACATATCGTACAGTTACTGCAGTTATAAATTACTTTTAAAGGACAGAACATTATGTACACCCTATATCATTTTCCAATTAGCTGCTCAAATGTAGTCAAGATTGTACTAGAGCTGATTGATGTTGAGCATCAAGTTTGTATCGTAGATTTATTAAACGCTGAGCAAAGAACGCCTGAATTTTTGGCTTTAAATCCGTCAGGTAAAGTGCCGGTGTTAGTCGAAGGGGGTAGGGTAATGACACAAAGCGCAGCCATACTTATTCATTTATCACAGAAGTTTCCTGAAGCTAATTTAATGCCAGATTTAGCATCAGAAGAAGGGATGGAAGCATTAAAGTGGTTTGATTTGATCTCGGCAAGCTTACACGGAAACTTTGATAAGGTTATACACTCTGAGCGCATATCAAATGATTCAGATATTGTTAAAGCCAATGCCGAAGAATTAATCATAAAACAACTGGAACTAGTTGAATCGCGATTGCTTGGAAGTACATTCTTGACTGGTGAACAGCCCTCATTGGCGGACTACTATTTTGCAGTGATACTTGGCTGGAGCAAAATGTTAAGTTTTGACTTGCTTGAACGCTACCCAACATTTGCAGATTTTAAAGTAAAATTAAAAGTGGCCAGTCCGCAGTCAAACTCATTACAGGCACTTTGATTGCAATTGTATTAAATAATATTGTTGAATGTCACCCTGATAAAAGTCAGGGTGACAGAAAAACAGGATCTTAGCTTTAAAATAAGTTGCGATACGGGTAGTTTAAATGGATGCAAGGTACCCAGTTAAAATCATATTGCTTAATGGTGACAATACGGCTTGCGTAGTCGCTTCATATGAACGTTAGCTGTAAGAAGAAAAAGTAAGTTTAAACTTACTTTGAAGTCGGGGGGGGGGGAGCTGGTGAAAAAACTTGAAATATTACCAGATGATAAACAATTGGCTGCACTTTTATAAAATCAAGATAGGTAATTGAAATGGATGAAGAAGATATTAAATTAAACTTTATTAATCGCTCTAATGATTTCAATAATAGCGAAGTGGTGGTATTTCAAAAACCCGTCGAATTTGCTCCTCAAGACGAAGCTAAAATTGATTTAATGGAACAGTTAAAAGAAATATCAAAAACAATATCAGCATTGGAAAAACTACAACCAAGAATACAAACGGTTATTTCAGAGCAACAAGAGCAAGGTATATATAACCCGTCTATATCTGTTGATGATGATTTTGAGTCAGTTGTAGATATGTTAAACAAGCTACACGAGAACCTAAAAAGTACAATTTAAAAACAAGAAGTAAAAAAGGGGTCAGATTCATTGCTTCATAACTTACTTGTATATTGAAAAATAGACACAAAAAAGCCTGTTAAAGATTACTCTCTAACAGGCTTTTTTTATAACACTTTAAAGTGGTGGAGCTGGGGGGATTTGAAAGCCAGTTGGATTAGTGTTTAACCATATGAATCTTATAAGGTTAAGATTCATATTTTTATTTTCGGGGCAAATAATTACGAAAAATAGCTAGCATTTGGTTGAAAGGAGATCAGACGTAATATAGAGTGCGTTAACTTTCTATTTACGCAAGGATGTAGATTATATGCTCAAGAGCATAAAGTTAGTGAGTGAATTACCAAAAGAGCTTAGCTTCTCAGTAATACTTGTTTTTTATTTATGTTTTTAAAGTTGATTTTGAACTTTCTTAACAAAAGGTATGAACTTAAAATTAAAGAAAGGAATCATATAATGGTTCATCAATATAGAATGAAGGCCTTATTCAAAAGGGCTGAAAGAGTTTCACAACGTAAGGAAACAAGAAATGAAACTTGATTTAGAAAGCATCACAATATTTATCGCAATTTGTTCACTTTACCATTTGGCTGTCACTTGGTTTGCGCTTTCTCAACGAGAGAAGCTAGCATCTAAAGTAGATGATTATTTAGGTTCGAGTGATGTGCCTAAGAAGATTAAGCAGCAGGTCTTTGTTATGTTCGATTTAGCAATGGTACCTTTTGTATTCACTCGGATTTTTATAAAAGCCCTTAAAGGTCTGTTCGCCCCTAGCTACCTAGATGAATTTGAAACGGTTGCAGCAAATCGAGTCAATGTTAGCATAGATAAAATGTCAGAGGGCCAAAAAGAACAGTTTTTTAAAATAATATTGTCGTGCATATCTCTTTACTTTAAACGTTCACCGATTTCATCTTTTCTAGTAAGCCTCATCATTTTTATAGTGGTAACGATTGCTCTTATCTGCGATAAATTGGTGAGTACAAATTATCTACAAATATTATTTATAAAATCTAGCCAAGGGATCTTCGCTAGTAAACATACATTGGATTATACATAACAAAAAAACCGCTTTTAGCGGCTTTTTCGTGTTTGTTTTAAATCATGCTCTTTGATGTAGTTTCCATAATGTCTAAATAACATCTCGGGGCCATCATGGCCCATTTGGTCAGCTACCCACCATAAATTACAACCCTCACTAATTAACATAGTCGCGAAAGTGTGTCTTGCTTGATAAGGGTGGCGATAGCGAACGCCACTTTTTTTAAGTACGGGGATCCAAATATTTTTGCGCAGTTGTGCTGCACCTGTTAATTGTTTTCTGCTGCGTGGTTCAATAAACACATACTTGCTGTGTCCTGTAACTTCTTTTTGTGACTTGAGTGCCTCAAGCGCCAGTGGGGGCAGTTCAATAACGCGATTACCTGATGATGTCTTAGTGCCTTTGGTAATGGCCTTTTTATTTGTGGAGTCCCAAATCACAGCCTCACATACTTTGATTTCTTCATTGATCAAGTCAACATCAATCCATTGCAATGCTGCTGCCTCTGATGGCCTAATACCTGTGTAAAACAATACAGTGAGTAAATGACGTTCGGGCTGGTTTCTGCAAGCATTTAAAATTACTTCAATCTCTTTTGGTTTAAACGGGTCTACGTCTTCATGTTGGCCGCGAGTAGACACCTTTTCGACTTTATCCATATACTGATGCGGCTTTACTGAGGTACATGGGTTTAGTGGTAATACGCCGTCAACTACGGCTTCATCCATTGCTGAATTTAACACGCTTAAGCGGTTGCGCATGGTTTTTAACGAGACAGTGGAGTCTTTTACCAGTTGCTTAACATTGGCTGGGGTGAGGTTAGCGGCTTTGATATGGTGCAAAGGCGATAATGCACGAATTGCCTTTTGGTAGCCCTCAATAGTAGAAACGCTTAAACCGCGCTTTCTAGCATATTTCACGTAGTCGTTGAGGTAATCTAAAACCGTGGCCGTAGATTTTGCAGCAAACTTTTTGGCCTTGGAGGAATTTGGGAAGTAATCACCATAATTAAACTTCCCGAGCATGATCATGCGCTCAATTTCTTTTTTCAGGCCAAACGCAAAATCCCAGTCGCTTTTTAGTTCAGGGTTTAATCCTGGCAAAGCTTCACGGCAGCGTTCGTCCTGATAAAAGAACGTAATATACAGGCATTCACCAGCTTTTAATTTGCGTGTAAATACGCCGATGTATTTGTCTGTCCCGCTGCCCATTTGTTTACTTCCTCTATGTTAATCCATCTGCCTTTACTGCCTTTAGGTACATTGTAATGAACGCCCTTAACCCAGTGTTTTCGCTTTATTCGTTCGTCAATTGTGGTTTTTTCCTCACCGTATGTTTGTAGGTATATCTCTTGAGGTATCCAAGTACCGATATTTGTTGCTTTGTTTAACATTACATTCTCCTAACTGGTTTTGTTTTGCATTGATACGGAAAGTGCTTGCATGTTTCTTGGTGTGTATTATATTACACATTGCGTCAATAATATGATTCATTTATTTTGATGTGAATTTAAGATGGCTCAACTATCAAAAAATTGACCTGTTTGATATGGTTGTGTTACTTTTTTGTTTGTTATGTTAATGGTGGTAAAATGAAAGAACTTGATATTAAAATAGCTGTACTAGTTAAAGGCGGCGTTGGTGGCGGTGGAGGGGACGATGGTGACCCAAAGCGACAGGCTAACATAGTGCAAAATCAATATAGAGCTATTAGCCCGCCTTAGTGGAGTAGAATTGTGGAGTGTGTAGATAGTTCCTTTTTAAGGCTTGTTGATCAAATACATTTTATGTTCGTTCTCCTTTCTCTCGGAGTGGCCTTTACTTTAAAGGATATGCAGTGGGGGCGGTTCTCAGCAATCGTTGCATGTTTTTATTTCATATCTATTTATTTCCATTGTGAGATAAAGTTAAACGACCCCGAATTTATTTGGCGATATGTTATCTGGTCGGGACTTACATGCAGTGCAGCATTAACTGTTTATGTTTTAATGAAACGAGAGCTTGTGTATTTTAGGCAAGCATTGGCGTTTACATTTTTATCATTCACTGAAATTTTGATGCAATCATTCCGCGTGATTGATATACATTTCTTCAATGTGGAGTACAGCACAACAATATATAAAAGTGCTATGCCGACATTAAATAATTTGGTTGTGATTTGCTGCTTTATGCCGCTATTTGTTCTTGGCTATAGGATGTTACAAAAATGGATCTATCAATTGCGTTAACTATTCTTGTTTTATGTGTTTTTATTTCTGCTTGCCTAGTGGTTAATAGCATAAGGCGTATTAGAGTGAGAAGAGAGTATGTTGATGAGGCTATGGATAATATTTCAAAGCGAGTGTTTATTAAAAAAGATGATACTTTGTCTGCTCATGAAAGAGCTGCAAAGCTAATATGTGTTGATGTTGAAGCAGAGTTGATATTAAAGAAAGCCAGTAGAAATCCAGTTGATAATTATAAAACTGAATAAAGAGGAGTTTTTATGAAAACGTTGTCATCAGAGCAGTTAAAGACAATTAAAGGTGGGACAGGTGGGAGTGGTTTAGACCCTCGTATGGTGAAGATTGCTACAGGTGGAGGTGGCTTAGACACTAAAAAGGCTTAATGGAGCCTTTTTAGTATTTTCTAGCAAGCTTAATTATTTCTAGATTCAATTTATCAGTTTCACCACTTAGCAGTGCTTCGTATACAAGCGGAACTGCTTGAGATTCAAACTCAATACTATCTATACCAACCTCTTGAGCGGTCCTTTTTACTTGTAAAATTGCTTCAGAAAGAGCCTTCAAATCAAACGTGCTATTTGACTTTGTTACTTTACCATCTGCGTCAATGCTTACTGGGTTGAGCAGTTGAGCTGGAGTAACATTGAATGCTTCTGCTATTGCATCTAGCTTTTCTAATGAAATATTCAATGCTTCGCCCTTTGGATCTGTCAATTTAGACATATAAGAGCGAGTAATTTTATAACCCAGCGACTCCACAACTTTAGAGAGGCTTGAAGGGTTTAAACCGTTTAATTCCATCAAGTTACAAATATTGTTTTTTACAGTGGTATTGGAGCTCATATCACTAACTTCAAAGGTTGTTTACTATATTAAGCATTAAATTGTAAAAATAATCCACCAAAAATGAATAAAACTATTGAACGATTCTATTTTTGTGTTATATATTCTACATATGTTGAATATATTCACACTTGGGGTTGAGATGAGTTCTATTTTTGATCAGGTTATTAATAGTAAACCAGCATTAGATATTGTTTATCAAACGGGACTAAAGCGCGATTGGGTTAATGCATGTAAGGCTGGAAGAATAAAAGAGCCAAGCTTGCAAAAAGCATTATCCGTGATTGGGATTGAATACGTAGTTTGTGTTATTCCAAAGCTCGATTTTGATCCAAACGTAAGCCCAAGCTCAAGCTTTTCTATAAGAGCAGGGGCTCCAATACTAACAATCTCCAAAGGTGCAGATCAGGAGGACGTTAGCGTCTTTTTGGCTCAGGTTAAAGAGGCTTTGACAAGTGGCGAGGCTGCATTATGAGCCAATACATAGTTGAAACAGTCACCCCAATCACCGATGAGTCACACTGGGAAAAACAGCACGCAAAAATCAAAGCGCTACAAGATAAGTTTTTCCCAAAAGTAGCGAAACGACCCGAGCCAGTGGCGCGCCCTTTGACTGAATACACCGATTTATCAGCGTTGCAGAGTGCTCGAATTTTAGCAAAGCGGGGTGTGATATGAGTCGCGCCGAGTTTGTAAACGATACAGCGCTAATGCATGCATACAGCAATAACCGCAACACACCCAATGCCAATGATTTTACTCATGCTGAAATTATCACTCAGCAGCATGAAGAAGCGCGCCAGCGTATGAATTTAGATGCTCCGACTTGGGTCGCAGCACCGGTTAATGTTTGTTATGTGGAGTTGGTCGAGTGAGCGTGATAATCAGGTGTAATCACCAAGTTGAAATTATCAAAAGAATGGCGGAATCCCGCATTGCTGAATTAAGTGCCGTCAAATGCTATCAGGGGCAGGTTGGGCGAAAGATGACTATTCAGACACTTGCGTCTCTAGTATGCGAGTTGGAACGGCAGGTTAAACTGCAAAACCGTGGCCCGTTTGAGCCTGAGCGGAAATATATGCTGGAGTTATTTGGATTTGAGGTTCGGATGTTAGTTGATTGTGTAAACAGGCAGCAGGACAGAAACGATGATATTTCAGAAGGTGTTTCAGAAGGTATAGCCAGTGTTATTAAAAGAGAAAATAAAAAGCTATCTGAAATCAAGAAAAAGCTCAAAGTCGCAGAAGAAATAACCAGAAGTGAATATTAATTATGTCCGCTTTTATCTCCGAAGCTGATATTCAAGCAGCAATCCAAAGCGCCCAAGACGGCGCTTTTTTTCGTGATTCAATTCCGCCAGTTCCCGAAAATGTGATCCAAGAGTCGATTACGTGGCAGGAGCATATCGAGTCTTTTTCTAAATGTAGACACCTCAACTTTGACCGCGAAGCGGCCGCACAAGGTGCGGAAAAAGCTAGGCTTGTCATAAGGCGCAAAAGTCCGACATCCGATTTAAGAAAGCCTCAAATGTCCAAGAGAGAGGCCGCACAGCACCACAAAGCGCAGCAATTAGAGCGTTTATACACTGGCGCTGCATTAAAACTCAGCCCTGAGAAGCGCGCAGAGTGGCTAGGAATCAAAGACGGTGAATGTCTGGACATAGAAACGGGTGAAGTTAGGCCAATATTTGTTGGTGAAACCGACAAAAACCATTTTGAATCAACAGTTGTTGGTAAAATTCAGCGTGAGAAAAACACCAAAGTAGCCATTGAAAAACCGAAAATAGTTAAGCCGCATTACCAAAACAACCGTGCTCACTTCCAAACTCGAAATTGGTGCAATGGCTATCGAATCGTTTGCACTCAAATGACAACGACCAGTAGCGCACCGGACGCAAACACAGGTGATCGGGTAACAACCGAACTAACGAGCCGAGCGCGCGGGAAAATCATTGAATCTGGCACCTATATGCAAGCGGTTAAAGGTGGCTTTAATGCCTTTGTTACGGTGACGCTTGATAATAATGCCCGCTATCGAATTGATAACGACCACTATCGAAAAGTTGCAAAGCGGAGAGCGGGCAGTGTGCTTGAAGCTGTTTACAGTGAAACAGGTGAATTGCTTCATGAAGAAGTTATCGCATCGGGGGCATATACAGCGGTTGTTTTTGAGCGCTCGACCATAGGGCAAGAGTTAAGCCGTTTCTTAGATTCATTAGGCAAAATCCATAAAAGAGGGATGAAATTCAGTGGCACGATATCGAATACGAATAAAAGTAAACTTTATGAATGGGGTAGAGTCGATTCCGTGGGGCGAGATGACCGAATGTACCCATGGGGCAAAGTCTCAAGCGTTGGAGGAAGAGGCGAAAGCAATTACCAGATTATTCATGCTAATGAACGTGTTTACTCTTGGGGTGTCGTGGAGTGTATCGAATCAACTGAACTTAGGGCTTACACCAATCACAATCAAGAATTGCAAAAAATTGAGTGCATCCAAGACCCCAAGAAAAAGCCTGTTTTCGACTATCTTTGGGTGGCTGAAGCCCCTCAGAAAAAGCTAGAAACAAAACAGTATTCTTGGGGAAAGGTTGAATGTGTCGGGCATCAAAATTATCACGTTCATTTGCTCTTTAGATGGAATGTTGAACCGCACTTTTTTCATGAATGGGCGGCAAGAATCGAACGCTTATGGGGGCAAGGTTTTGTAAATATTCAGCGTATCAAAAATGCTTCAGCAGCCGCGTCTTATTTGCTAAAAGCGCTTGGTTATATGACCAAAGGCGGTGACGGTTCTCAAGGTGAAATCAGGGGGAATCGTTACAACATTTCTAAATATGCGCGTGCTGAGGGGTGGGAGAACTGCGCAACGCATGAGTCTCAGCATATGTACGGGTTAATCCAAGAGTATATGCAGGGTTTAGAAAAGCAGCGACTCAGAAAAGCAAAAGCTGAAAAAAATCTAAAAGCCACGATTGGCTTTGCTGAAAAGATGAAAGCCGTCAACAAAAAAGACCCAGCCGAAAAGCGCGATCACCTACTCAAAAAGATGGAATCCCAAATTGCTGCAATGACTGAAAAAGTGCAGTCAATGGCAACTGACCTAAGCGGTAACTTTGCCCGTGGTGGTGTAGCCAAATTTTCAAACGGCACCAAGTTCCTAGAGTTTGTTAACTGGGCCATTGGTGTGCGCGGCTGGCGCTTACGTACTGTGTTTGGCATTGATGATGACAAAGCCCATCAAAAGCAGCAAAAAGAAGAAGAAAACGCAGTGAATGAAATGCTGATTAAAACACAAACCTTGGTGGATGAATCTATTCAGTCGGTAGCAAATTTCTATAGCAGATTCGAGCGTGTCAGCCCGCATGAATGCGATGTTGATGCACATTCATTAGTAACAACGGGGGAAATATGGACCTGATTTTAAATAACTTTAAAAAATGTGTTGGGCTCAAGAAAAAGGCTGATGAACTCGGCACTTGGGATATGAAAGAAAAGGTGCAGCTTGCAGACCAAGCTGTCAATTTAAGTTTTGGTGTTATTGGCGGGCTAATTGATTCGATTACTACGCTGGTAACGCGGCAAAGCAAGCTAGAGCTGCAAGTTGAGCAATTAAATGTGCAGCTTACTGAGGTTAGAGCACGTTTAGATAAATTGGAGGCACACGAATGAAAACAGTCCCTTTAAATGGCGGTACTGTACCGCTACGTACTAGTAAAAACCCTGTGTTAGGTGTGTTTCGCCATCACTGCGGGGAGATTGCAACCGTTCACCAACCTCAAGGCACTAAAAAGGCGCATTTGCGTTATTTAATTTGTGATAAATGCAAATGTGATCAGAGTAGCGGTGATGAGTACCAAACAAAAATCCGTGCAAATATGCAGCCAAATATTGAAGAGTTGGAAGCATTTGAGGCTGAGAAAGCTACGGTTAAACAAACCGAGTTAACCGAGGTGCTGACCAAAGCAGAAACCAATAGTGATACGGTTTTAGACCGTGTTAAACCAACGCCAGTAGTTGAGCAACCGATAGAACCAGTAAATGAGGTTAAGCAGGTTATTGAGCAGCTACCTAAACAAACAGATCCGAAACCTGTAAACAACCAAAACATAGAACCTGCCAACGAGCCACGCAAACCCCTAGCTATCGTGGTTAGTGCGGTTTGTGGTGCGCTAATTGGTGGTTTACTAGCAAGATAATTAAATTAAACAAGGATAAAGTAATGACAGACGCAATCAACACAGAATCAACAAAAACTAGCAATGACGCGGTATTAGACCAAAACGAACAGCTACACATTGAACAAATTAACGAGCAATCTGCGGCGGCAATGGCCGCTGAGCTCAAAGACTTTGATGCTGAACAAGAACTCGACTTTGACCCCATGGCCGCAATTGATGCAATGCCAGAGGAAATGCAACAAGCTGCACTTGGTCAAGTCAAAGATGTGCTGATCAGTGAAGAAGGTGCAGAGGGTGCAGCAGGCGATGCAATGGACATGATTGAATCATTATTACAAGACCATGGTCATGAAAAATTTACCATTGCAGATGGCAAGAAGAAGCAAGGCGCGAAGCGGTTAAAACCGATTATTCAAAAATACGCTCCCGCAGCACTTGAAGTGTTTGGCAGTTACAAAGACGAAGTTATGGCCGCGCTGTTTTTTGGCTCGTTCACGTTCGGGGCTGTGAAACAAATCAAAGCACTGAAAGCGGCAGATTTACAGACCAAATCGGACGCAGAACCAGAGGGCGAGCCACATGCAGCCCATTAATGGTAATGACACTCTGTCAAATGAAAATACGCTCTACGTAGCAGGCTCTGACGGGGGCAAAACCTCTGCGGTTAAAAAGTTGGGACGCATTAAACCGACTGACCAAGTGGTATTTTGGGACCCTCACAAGTCATTCAAACAGATGCAAGGTCGAGTTGTTCGGCGGTACACAACGTTCGCCAGTTTCTTTAAAGCGTTAAGGGCTGGTCGAGCGACAAATCAGGGTTTCAAGATAGCGTTAACGGTGCCTGAAGAGCGAAGCCTATTTCTAAAGTTTTTAGATGCGGTAAAAGGATTTGGCAACGGTTTACATAAAAAGCGTTTACACGTTGTTTGTGAAGAAGTCCCCGAAGTGACCGAGACCGTAGGGCGTGATAACACGGTGTTTGGTTGGTTTATGAGAATTGGCCGCAAGTACGGGTTTATTATGCATTGCATTGGTCAGCGAGTGGTTGAAATGAGTAAAACAATCACATCTCAATGCCCTTATAAATGGGTAGGTATCCAGCACTCACAGGATGATGCAAAGCGAATGTCGAAAGAAATTGACGTGCCGCTTAGTGATATTGTAGCGCTCAACAAGCTTGAGTATTATTTCAAATCACCGGGTATGGGGAATGTGGTAAAAAGTAAATTGGTGTTTAAAAAAGCCGCTTAGCGCGGCTTTACTGTGACCAAAAAAAAGCTGGTTTTTCTGAAAATTTGTGCCCTATTGCTTTTAGGAATAAATCAAAGGCTCTGCATAGACGAATACTTCCAATTACTGTAGCTACCTCCAAACATGCATTGTCTGTGAGGTTTTTAGCTTCATCATAATCATTTGTTTCATGTTCTAATTGCCTCAAGTATTTGTGTACATTGACCCATGCACACCAAAACCTCTCTAATGAGCCAATGTACATATCCTTATTTTCTAAAAATGCATTCTTGTCAGATTGGTATACATTGATTGCTTCCTCTAGAGCTTCCTCTAGAGCTTTTTCTGTAAGAATCTCCCCATCATAAGAGGGAATGTTTTCTTTTAAAGCACTACAAACAAGTTGCGCTGAGGATTTAGCCTGCGCAATGAGATGATCGATTCGCTCTTGCTTTAGTATGTGTGTTTGCAGTTTTAACTGTTCATTCTGTATATCTGTTTGTTTCTCTTGAATTGAGGATTGTCGTTTCATCATTTTTAACTGAAGAACCAACACTCCGAGGGTACAGAAGCTTAATATTGGCGTATATATGCCACCAAAATAAGTTCCCACTTTTGCCCAGTCATCAATTTTATCTAATAGTCCAAAGCCGAACTGGTAGATAAAGAGAAACACCGGAGTGCCAAAAAATACTATAAAAAGTATGTAGCTGAAAGGGGATTTTTTCTTTTCCCTTGATGTAAAAAAGTCGCTTTTATTTTCCAAAATGAATTTCCTTACCAGTATTTTAACCTAATAGGTTAGAACAAAAATTTAATATTGACGCTAACCGAACTACCTCTCTACGTTAAATAACAACAACGCAACGTAACGAGAGAACGCCAGAACAATGAATCAAATATATCTAGTAACTGCAGCAAGCTCTGCCGTCGTTGCATTTGTTATATGCAAACTAGCAAAAGGACGCGCGCATGTTCGGAAGAGCACGAGTATTAACACCACGGTTGCAAGCCAAAAAGCAGCGCAAAGCGCTGAGGCGCAAGCGTAACCGTAACCCCCGCATTTGGGGCAATGTTTCACGTAGTAGATATTAACGATTAACAGGGACGTTTAAATTATGAGTAAGACAATGAAACAACATCTAGTAACAGCAGGCATTGCGGCTGTAATCGCAGCTGCAGTCGTTTGGGCATCAAACAACGTTGATGCAGTCGAAGATGTGATTGGGTAATTTATCATGAGTGTAATTAAACATTTTAGGCCATCTGTATTGCAACTCCCGTCACCTACGGGCAGCAACTACAACGAAGAATGGACAATCAAGTTTCAGGCGGGTTTGACATATCACACGGTTGAATTAGAAACCAACCTAAAGCACGTTGAAACAATCAAGAAAATCACGCTGGATATAGGCGGCACGCCAGTTGTTCAGGTCACAAATAAAATGCTCGACGTGTTAGATTCGATGTATGAAAAATTCAAAAAAACAGGTCGTTTTGTATTAGATTTTAGTCAGTTTGAGTACCGTACTCACGGCGGTATTTTTCAGTCTGAGTTAGTTACGTTACTAACCGATGACGTTACCCTAAAAATTGAAGTTGGCACTAAAGGCGCTAGTGACCCAACATCGCCAGTTATTATGGGTAAGGCGTTTGTAACAGATACCAATAATTTAGGCCGCATTTTTAAACCTACTCGATATGAGTTAACTCAGCACTCAGCAGCTGCGGGTGAGCACTCGTGGACAATGCCAAACACAGGCCCCAACCGCTGGGTGCAAAAAATGGTGTTTGATGAATCTGAAGTAAAAATCACAAAAGTGCGTATTAAGCGTGGTGGCCGAACTGTTGAAACGCTTACCCGTGAAGACATTGATTACCAGCTACAACGTTACAAAGGCGTGAAGCCGAAAGAGGGTTATTTACTGCTTGATTTTACGTTACTCGGGTTTGGTGCAGCAAATGCGATGCCAACACTGGGCCTTAATTTTGAGTTTGAAGTGGATAGCAACGGCGCGATTAAAACCTATGTTCAAGGTTTTGACCAAGTAAAGCCGTTTCCCGTTCCTAAGGGGGCGTAATGTCTAACTTTCTACCTGAGTTCATATCAGATGGATTTGAGAGTGTGTCGGGTTGGTATAACGAGTATGTAGACCCAACACTGAGCAGAATTGATGACATGTTAGGGGTTGGGCGCACTGCATATCAGCAAGAAGCAGCAAAAGACCCAGAGGTGTTAAAACAGGCTGAGCCAATCAAAGGGCGTAACAAAGACGGCTCTACTGTGGTTGCACGACCTGCTGTGCAAATGCCGTTTAGCCAAAGCACCATGATTATTGGGGGTGTTGCGGTTGCAATTGCATTGGTCTTACTACTAAGGAAATAGTATGCCCGTATTTTTAATTTGGCCTGCGCTGGCAGGTGCAACAGGGTTGTTAGTCGGTAGTTCAATGGGCGGCTTTATGCGCTCAGTTGTAAAGCTGGCTGCATTGGCTGGTGCTGCATATGTTGCGTACTTAATGATGGGGAAATAGTGATGCTTCCTCAGTCATTTACTAACACTGGGCAGATGCCCATAAATGGCGGTCATGCTAAATCAGGTAATGGTGATTCTGTTTATAACAATCACACAAAGTTTGGTGGCATGAGCTACAACAAGGGGATACCTGAATGGGCCATTTACGCAGCAATTGGAATAGCCGTAATTTGGGTGTTAAGTGCAAAGCGTTGAATTAACAGATTCAGTTTTACGTGTTCTGCGCCCCGCGCTTTTTGGAGCGAAAGGGACAATTAAACGCGAGATAAGACAGGGAATATCACAGCTTCACCAAATAGGGCAATTGTATGTGGTGACGCGCAAGGAAGCGCAAGAGCTGGTGATAGTCGCAATCGCGGGGCGCAACCTTTTAAGTGCAGTTGAAACGTTAATTAGATATGCACGAAATGTGCATTGCAGTTCTATCCGGTGGCACACGCGTAACCCTGAGTATATTCGGCACGGATTTGCCAATTTACCAGTTGAACTGGTTGAAAAACGAAGAGGGATTTTACATGACGAATTCGTATATAGGTTGGTGCTAGATGGGCGGTAAATCTCGCAGTAATCAAAGCACAACCACTCGTCAGAATTCTACGCACATTGTTAATGACGGTGAGTTTGCAGGCGCAAATAATGTTGATGCCAGTCGTACTGATATAGATAACTCTGTACGCAATGATTACGACTACGACATAGATAACTCAGTCAGTAACGATTATGACTATGATATTGATAACTCTGTCGAACAAGACATCGACAATTCACAAGAGTGGAAAGACTCGTTCAACACTGATAACTCAGTAACGAATGAGATTGAACAAGATATCGATAATTCGGTTACTAACGAATACGACCAAAGCCAAGAGTATAAAGACTCGTTCAACACTGACAACTCAGTACATAACGAGGGAGAGTACGCAGGTAACAGCGGTACTATCAATATTCTAGATAACGGTGCCATTAACCGTGCGTTTGACACGGCTGATATTGCGATTGAAGCCAATAGCGGTGTGGCAGAACATGCAATTCAACAAATGGCGGGATTAAATGCAGAGCTAGCAGAGCAATATGCTGGGGCGCTTGGTAGTGTTTCTGAGTCTAGTATTGAGCATTTGTCTGGTGTAACTGCTGATAGTTTGCAAGCTATCAGCCAGCTCACAAATGGTGTGTTAACGGGTAATCAAGATATGTTTGCTGATATTTCAGCAAACTTGACTGATGCACATACAACAAACCTTGAATATCTAACGGGGTCACAGTCAGACGTTACTGAGTTTTTAACAAAGTCGCAAAACGAGAATATCAAAGCTAATTCATTGGCTCTTGATAGAGTTGCGGCGCTTGCTAAATCAACATCATTGCAAGGTCAAGACCTTGTTGCAGAGTCAGCTAGCAGCATGATTAAGTATATTAGCGTAGCGCTCGGTATCACGGTAGCCGTTGTTGCCGTAGCACTGATAGCAGGGAAGAAGTAGCGATGGCAAAAATAACCATAGCAGCTAACTCGGCTCGCTCGGTCAGTACCGCAGCACGTTGGCTATCCATTATCAATGCATCTGAAACATTTGCAATTGAGTGTAGTGAATTTACCGATGTAGTGGGTGCAGTTGGCCGTCAGTACGACTTGCAGAGTGTTTCATCGGTTACATTCATCAATGAAAGTGACGAATTACTGCATATAGAATATGAAGTTGCGAACCTGCGCATAACATCAACTGCGTCAAATAACGTAAAAATTACCAATGCACTCACTGTTGCTCGGGTGCTAGATACATTAAATGTTCGCTCGGTCAATGTATCTGCAACAGGGTTAAATTCACTAGATGATGTGGTTATAGAGCCGCACAGTCGAAAACGTATTGTTGTGAGTAACAGCCAACGCCATGAGTTGTTAATCAAAAACACCAGCGCAAACAGCGAAACAGTACGCATTGGCGGCCCTGATTGCAGTTTAATAAATGGTCTTCCAGTGGTTAAAAATGGCACGTTGTCGCTGACAAACGGCGCTGAAATATATGCATATAACACTGGTGATGCGCCAGCAAAACTGAGTGTAGTTGAGGTGTTGCAATGAGCTACTTAGTTGAGCCAATGAATACCGATGTGCTTGCACAAATACTCATGCAGATTGACCCCGCGCAAACTGATGCGGTGACACTCATGCATGGTATTGCTAACAGTCAAACAGCATTAGCAACCGCAGTCACAGGACTGCTAACACGCGAGCTACAAACGTGGCGTGATAATAACGTACTGACAAACATCGTGAGCCAAAACGCAGCACAGAACATAACACTAGGCGCAGATTTAAATGCAGCAACAGAAACACTAGTCGAGCTATCAACCGTTCGACTAGAACAGATTAACGAACAAATTAAGGACGATGTGAAATGAGTGATTTGCAAAACATGGCTGATTTAGTCAGCACCAGCAATCAATTATTAGATGACATACGCGGCGGCGCAATCTCGCGTATGCAGAACGAACACGATACTAAACAGGCTGAGTTCAAGAGTGAGCATGATGCACAACACGTACAACATGCACAAAATCATGCTGAGCAGGTTGCTGAATATGATTCGACACTAGTCGAACTGAAATCGCGTTACAACGGCATGACTGAAAATGACTTGCTGACTATGCCGCTGAACAAAAATGCGTTTTTACGCAATGTTAATGGCTCTCCGCTTACGGGGTGGGGTAGTACAGGCAGTGTTGTTATTGAGGCTGTTCACCCTTACACCCGAGGTTTTGAAGGGCCATATGCAGAAACTCAGCCTGTAAACGCAACTGCTGCATCTATCACAGACGCAACAGAGTCAGTACCGTTTTATTTTGGAAAGTGGAATATGGGGCCGCGTGTCAGAAGCGGTGGTCTATCAGGGGGTTATGGCGGTATTACTGACGGTCATATTTTACGAGTTTATAAGCCTGCAGGTGATGCCCACAGATATTTCAACAGTGTTGTATTTAACACTGATGCAGTGAAACACAGCAAATTACGTGTACGCGGGTTTGTATATGTTGCAGCTGGCCCGTTGTCATTCGATTTTTCATATTTAGATGATGGTTCGCAAATTAATGTACCGAGCGCAGGCGAGTGGCATTTTATTGACGAAATTGTAACGAAAGCGGCAATAACTCGCGGTTATGCATCAATCAACATTGACCATGCTGATGAGTGTGAGTTGTATTTTGCAATGCTGAATGTCCACTCAATTCAGTCGGCGGGTGATAGCCCCACATTAATTAATCGGGAGTTTTAAAAATGCAAATTGAATATGGGCAACACAAACTAACATTACATTCGATTGTGTCACTGAATGATGCAGCTGCAATTATCGGCGCGACATCAGCTAATGATATTACTATCACATACACGCTAGATGAAATCATGACATTGCGAGAGTCTGCATATAAAGTGGAATCAGACCAACTCTATATGGCATGGCAATATGACGGTACAGCAGGCGCGGAACAGGCATGGCGCGATGCTGTAGCAGCAATCAAACAGCGTTACCCAAAACCCGCCTAGGTATTCAAATGCCTAGGCTCATAGCGATAGGAATCGCGGTAGCAACAATAGGGATATTATTTATGTCACAGCAAAAGCAGAGACAAAACAGAAACGTTCGCAATAACAATCCGATGAACTTACGAGAAGACCATCGTGTTGATTATGATTGGGTTGGGGAAGCCGCAGAAGATTGGGACCCAGAGTTTGAAGAATTTATCTCACCAGAGTATGGCTTTCGCGCTGGTTATCGCACATTGATGACGTATCGAAATCACAGAGGTTTAGATACGGTTGCGGGTATTATTGGCCGTTGGGCACCTGACAATGAGAACGACACGCCTGCGTACATTGCGTTCATTCGTGAAAAGCTGGGTATTCACCCGAACGTTACTAATTTTTGGGATGACACCGTGCCGATGGAGCGTTATCCAGAATTAATGTATTGGATGGCTGAAAAAGAAGGTGCGAAAGGTGCGTACACAATTGAGCAAATAGAGCGAGGCATTGCATTAGCATGAAATGGATGATTACTACAGTAGTCGGCGCTGTGGTCGGCGCGTTCGTTGTGTATCAAATTAAAAAACGCACCAACGGGATTTTAGACGATGACTAAATGGCTAGGGGCAATATTTGCCCCAGTAACACAGTGGCTTAAAAATCGTGGTGAAAAGCAGCAGGCTGTGCACCGCCGTGACTTAGCTATTATTGAGAACCAAGCGCGGCTTGCTCAAAGTGAAAAGGACTATAATCACGAATGGGAAATGGCATCACTAAAAGATAAAGATAAGGTCTTGCGCTTTATCAGCTATTTCATGTTTACGTCACCAATTTTGATTACAGTGATTAGCCCCGCGCACGGCAACCAAATATTTACCAATTTAGAGGCGGTCCCGCCGTGGCTAGTTCAAACATGGGTTGCAATTAATGGCGGTGTATGGGGCATAGCATCATTAAAAAAATGTGGTCCCTGAGTTTATTCACAATTTCAAAAAGAAAGGAGTAGGCAATGGAAATGTCGCTAAATCTCCGTGATTTTATTTTTCTGCTTGCACAGGCGGTTATGGTCACAACTGTTATAGTGACAAACAAGCAAAGCATCACTCATTTAAAAACACAGCAAGAAAGCCTAAAGGAATGGCTGGAAGCCCTGCAAAATGAACTCAAAGAGTTGCGAATCAAACTCGGGAAGTGAATCTATTCTCGGGGCACAGTGGGGACATTTTATACCCCTATTACAACAATATCAGCACACTATTCAAAACCAGAGAAAAGAAAAACCCCATCAAAACAGTGCTTTGATGGGGTTTCAATGTCGCTATGTGGTGGAGCTGGGGGGATTTGAACCCCCGTCCGGAAAGCGTCTACCTTCGGTACTACATGTTTAGTATCGTCTATTAGTTAACCTTTAAATCTCGGACGAACACGATAAGTAAAGGCGAGGCCGCTTAGTTTTAGCCCTTCAACCCCGGCCAGGGTTTCCGTAGCGATCTTATGTAGGGTGACACTCCAGAACCAGAACCATAAGCATTTCTTGGAGGAGTGCTAGCGGGCTATTAAGCCGCTAGAGAGTAGTTATCGTCGTTTGCGATTACTTTAAATACGGCTTTTTTACGAGGCCAGCCGCACCTCGACATGCACCTTAGGCTTCATGAATCCCGTCGAATCCTAATCAGCCCCTGAATATGTTATTCAGTGAAGTGGCGCCAGTATAGCGTGTTAGTAGGTAATTACTCAAGCGCCTTTTTTAGAAAGTTTTTATATATGAGTTGCTTGGGCGATTATTGTACAAACTGCATTTACAATCGTTTATATTTTGTATGCTAGTATGGTGATATAGTGCTTAACATCTGTCTAGCGTTGTGCTCAAATAGTTGACGTCACGTTGTCAATAACAAAATGGATTTGTTTTTGTAGGAATTAAAAAGATGTCGTTGTTTCGTTTTGATAAAGATATGGGCGCAGTATACCTACTGTCTCATCCAGCAGAGTCGGGTTTTCCAGCTAGCGCTTCGCAGTTAGTTGAATTACTTGAGCAATCTGAATATGCCGACTTTGAAATTATCCATGCAAATATAGGTAAATTGTTTACCAGTAAAGATGCTGATAACGAAGCGCTTGTTATTGCTATGGCTATCAGCGGTGAAATTTCTATCAAAGTTGATGAAAACAATATGATTGCAACAGCCTCAATAGTGACTGCCCGTGGTGGTAATATTGTGTCAATGGACATAGCGCAAAAAGCATTAAAAGATGCAGGTGTAAAACACGGCATTAACAAAGCGGTGTTAGAGCAGTTCTTAGGGCAGCAATTTGAACAGCCAGCTGGCGAGGTTTATAGTGCCATTGTTGCACATGGCAGACGTGCTAAAAATGGCAATGATGCTAAATTTGTGCGCATGTGTATGACAGCGCAGGACAGGGTGCTTAGTCCGCAAGCCAAAGAAGGTGGTAAGGTAGATATGCGCGATTTAGGCGCCATTATTACCGTTAAGCCTGGTGCCCCGCTTATGAAACGTATTCCGCCAACTAAAGGGGAAACAGGGTACACCGTATTTGGTGACGTATTAGAACCAAAACCTGGTCGTGATTTTGAGATGCAGGTGCTTGAGGGTACTAAGCTCGACCCAAATGATGCCAATATTCTAGTCGCAGATGCGAAGGGTGTACCAGTGGCAGTGCCCAGAGGCATGCGTGTAGATGATGTATTGTGCTACGGCGATGTGGGTGTCAGTACTGGTCACATTGAGTTTGATGGTAGTGTGATTGTCAGTGGTGATGTTAAAGAAGGTATGCGTATTAAAGCGACAGGGGATGTTACAGTAATTGGCTTTGTTGAATGTGCGTTTATTGAAAGTGCGGGAACAGTGACTATTTTGCAAGGTGCAATTGGTCGAAAACGAGCAGATAACGATGCATTTTCATGTAGCGTTAAAGCGGTACGTACTGTGTCTTTGGGCTATGCCCAATATAGCCATATTGAAACAGAACAAGATTTATTTGTAGAGCGTCAAGCACTGCATTGTGATTTATCAGCAGGGCGTTTAATTCGTGTCGGAAAAAGTGATAATCCGCGGGGTAAATTAATTGGTGGCAAGGTACTTAATGCACTGCGCATTGAAACCGGAGAGCTAGGCGCTCCATCAGGTACGCGTACGCGCATTGCCATTGCGCAAAATTTTCATGAATTAAAGCAAAAACAACAAGAATTTAAAAGTTTTGAAAAGCGCTTAAGTGATAAAGTTGTAGAACTGACTAGAGCTAAAATGAAAGCGACTAAATCACCACAGTCTACTCAGCGTGATGCATTTTTGAAAAAAATTGAAGCAAGTGAAAAGCAACTTAATATGCACTATAAGCGTAACCAGCATAATTTAAAAATAGTACAGCAAAAGCTGGCACGTTTATTACATACCTGTCGTGTTAAGGTGAATGAGTTAATGCATCCCGGTATTGAAGTAACGATAGCGAAAGACTCTAAGCAATTCACACGTATTTACCCACCTCATTCAGTAAAGCTAGACGAGGGCAAGATCACTCAACAATTCACCACAGAGTAAAATATTAATACTTAGTAGTATCATTTTGGTAAGAGTAAACTTACCCTTACAGTTATAGGCCTATAACTGTCTAAAATTAAAGCTACTTTATCAAAACACCTCTTTTATACCACGTCTAAACCTAAAAACTTATCCCTGTTCATTATTTGGTCATCTTGTTTTTTTAAGCTAAATTTAAGAGTAAAGGTTGACACCGGTGTCATGAACATGCGTTAATGCAGTGACACCGGTGTCAGGTTGAGGTGAGAGACAACCTGACAGCGTACCTTTGAACGGGTAAATCAAAATGTGCTCAGTGTAAGTATTGGAGTGGAGTCTTTAATCGCGCTGAGCCTTTTTCCTCTAAACCTATAGAGAATGAGTCGAATATATGTTGCATCCTCAAATTAAAAAAGTCACCGAACGTGTTATTGAGCGTAGTCAAGGAACACGTAAAGCCTATTTAGACCGCATCGAAAAAGCAAAAAAACAAACGCGTGTTAGAGCTGGCCTTGGATGTGGCAACATAGCTCACGTAATGGCGGCATGTTCAAGTGCAGACAAAGAGCGCCTAAAAGCAGATGAGCAGCCAAATTTAGCAATTATTAATTCTTATAACGACATGCTGTCGGCCCACGTACCTTATAAAGAATTTCCAGATTTAATAAAACAAATCGCACAAAAATATGATGCAACAGCACAAGTGGCCGGTGGTGTGCCTGCTATGTGTGATGGCGTAACACAGGGCCGTGATGGCATGGAGTTATCGCTGTTTTCACGTGATGTTATTGCGATGTCTACGGCAGTGGCCTTATCGCATGATGTATTTGATGGCGTTTTTTGCTTGGGTGTATGTGACAAAATTGTCCCAGGGTTATTAATTGGTGCATTATCATTTGGCCACTTACCAGTTTATTTCTTACCTGCTGGACCAATGCAATCGGGTATACCGAATAAAGAGAAAGCGCGCGTACGTCAAAAGTTTGCGCAAGGCTTAGTAAGCCGTGAAGAGCTGTTAGAAGCAGAAAGCGCTTCTTATCACAGTGCCGGTACATGTACTTTCTATGGTACGGCTAATTCTAATCAAATGTTGATGGAAATCATGGGTTTGCATCTACCAGGTAGCTCTTTCATTAACCCATATACAGAGTTAAGAGACGGCCTAACAGGCAATGCCGTTGAGCAAATGTTAAAGCAGTTAATACAAAGCAAAGATGCAAATTGTTTGGCTGAAGTGGTGAGCGAGAAAACGGTTATTAACGGTTTAGTTGGCTTATTGTCAACGGGTGGTTCGACTAACCATGCTATTCATTTAGTTGCAATGGCAAAAGCTGCTGGTGTTCAAATCACATGGAAAGATATGGCAGATTTATCAGAAGTTGTGCCATTGCTTACTCGTATTTACCCTAATGGTTCTGCAGATGTTAACCACTTCCAAGCAGCCGGTGGCATGGGCTTTTTGATGCGAGAGCTCAGAGATTCAGGCTTTTTGCACAATGATGTTAAAACCATTGTAGGTGAAGGGCTAGATGCCTATACCCAAGAGCCTGTCTTGGCAGATGATGCGCAAGTGATTATGACCGATAGCTCAGGTCCTAGCAAAGTGAAATGGATACCATGCCCTGAACACTCCCTTGATGAGGAAGTGTTACGTCCTGTGAGTAATCCGTTTAGCAAGCAAGGTGGTTTGCAACTTTTGACTGGTAATTTAGGCAAAGCGGTTATTAAGGTATCGGCAGTATTAGAGCAGCATCGTGTAGTGAGTGCGCCAGCCAAAGTATTCAGTTCACAAAGTGCTTTACAAGAAGCGTTTGCAAACGGTGAACTGAATCAAGATTTTATCGCAGTATTAAAAGAACAAGGCCCTAAAGCCAAGGGAATGCCAGAGCTGCACAAGCTTACTCCAGTGATGGCAACATTGCAGGATCAGGGCTTTAAAGTGGCTATTGTAACCGACGGTCGTATGTCAGGTGCATCTGGTAAAGTTCCTGCGGCTATTCATTTAGCACCAGAGGCGGTTGAAGGTGGCGTTATTGCCAAAATTCAAGAGGGTGATTTAGTCACTTTAGATGCCCCAGCAGGCGTATTAAAAGTACATGTATCTGATGAAGAATTGGCTAAACGCGAGGCACAATTAACGCAGCCTGAAATGACATTTGGTACAGGACGTGAGTTGTTTACTGGTTTTAGAAATATAGTGAGTAGTGCAGACTTAGGTGCAAGTGCATTTGGTCTAGAAGAATAATAAGTGCATTGGGAATGAGGAAGGTTATGAGCATAGAAAAGATTTTATCATCGGCACCAGTGGTCCCTGTGGTCGTCATTGACAACTTAGATGATGCAGCCCCATTAGCTCAAGCTTTGTACAATGGTGGCTTAAAAGCATTAGAGATCACTTTGCGTACTCCAGTTGCAGCGCAAGCGGTAAAAATCATGAAAGAGACGGTTCCAGGCGCTTATGTTGGTACTGGCACTGTCGTGGATAAAGCAACTTTTGAAGCATCAGTTGCTGCTGGTGCTGATTTTATGGTCAGCCCGGGTGTCAACGATGAATTACTGGCACTGGCAAAAGAGTCTGATATACCATTTTTACCGGGTGCAGCAACACCTAGCGAAGTAATGAAATTATCAGCGCATGGTTTTAAATTTTTAAAGTTTTTCCCAGCAGAAGCGGCAGGTGGAGCAGCGATGCTCAAATCAATAGGTGGTCCTTTACCGCATATCACATTTTGTCCGACTGGGGGGATAACGCTTGAAAGTGCGCCGAAGTATTTGGCGTTAAATAATGTAATTTGTGTTGGCGGCACTTGGATGTTAGATAAACAGCTAATCGCTAACAAAGACTGGCAAGCCATTGAAGCGCTTGCAAAACAAGCAAGTGAAGTTAAATAATCAAGGGGAATCGCAGCATGATCAACGTCGCAATTAATGGCTATGGCCGTATTGGCCGCAATGTTTTACGAGCGCTTTATGAGTCTGGTCAAAATGAGCAAATTAAAATCGTTGCAATTAACGATTTAGCGCCAGCACATGTTAACTCACATCTAACGCAGTTTGATTCTGTACATGGACGCTTTAATCAAACGGTTAGCTTGCATGATAATACGTTAGTGGTTGGCAAAGATGAAATGACCTTAACGCAAGAGCGTGACCCTGCAAATTTACCATGGAAAGCGTTAAACGTTGATATTGTTCTTGAATGTACGGGTATTTTTACATCACGAGAAACAGCTGCAAAGCACATTGAAGCGGGTGCAAAAAAAGTGATTGTATCAGCACCAGGTACAGATATGGACGCAACTGTTGTTCATGGTGTGAACAGCGAAGTTTTAACTGCACAAAGCCACATTATTTCAAATGCTTCTTGTACCACAAATTGCTTAGCACCGGTTGCAAAAGCATTGCATGATGTAATTGGTATTGAGCAAGGTAGCATGACTACCATACATGCTTACACTAATGACCAAAACCTGTGTGATGTTTATCACAAAGACTTATATCGTGCTCGCAGTGCAACTCAGTCTATGATCCCAACTAAAACGGGTGCTGCAAAAGCGGTTGGGTTAGTATTGCCTGAGCTTGCTGGCAAGTTGGATGGCATGGCCGTACGCGTACCAACAGTGAACGTTTCGCTGGTTGATTTTACCTTTATAGCTAAGCGTGATACCACGACTGAAGAAGTTAACCAAGTAGTTAAAGCAGCTGCTGAAGGTGCAATGGCAGGTATTCTTGAATACAATGAATTACCGCTTGTATCTATCGACTTTAACCATAACCCAGCGTCATCGGTATTTGATGCAGCGCAGACTAAAGCAAATGGTAAATTAGTTAAAGTAATGGCTTGGTACGATAACGAGTGGGGTTTCTCAAACCGTATGATTGACCAAGTTAAAGTATTGGGTCAGTTTTTGTAATTTTTAAAAACGCCCATTATGTGAAAAGCCGCTTAAT